>PNNE01000161.1 GCA_013824055.1 Rhodobacter sp.
ACCCTGGCCCGGACCCTGGTTAGCTAACCACTCGCCGCGAAAGATCAATGCCCCTTGCGCTTGCCAGCGCGCGGACCTTCCACCGATGCTGCGACGTCATCGTCATCGGCCGCGATCGGCCCCGGCCGACCATGAAGCGGCGGCAGAAACCGGGCGATGATCGTTGCAAGCTCGGGCTCGGCCACCAGCGTCGCCGCCTCGGCCAGAGGGAACCATTTGCGACGGCGCAGTTTCACCTCGGGGAAAGTCTTGGCCAGGTCCTCGACCCGCAGCCCGTAGACGGCCACGGCGCAGGGCACACTGGCTCCGCCGGGCAGACATTTCTGGTAGCCGTAGCGCCCGACGCAAAGCGGGTTCACCGTGCCCTGCACCCCCGCCTCTTCCCACGCCTCTTGCGCGGCCGCAGCTTCGGGGGCGAGGCCTGGAATCGGCCAGCCCTTCGGGATCACCCAGCGCCCCGTGTCACGGCTGGTGATCAGCAGCACCTCGACGCCATCGGCACCAGGCCGCCAGCAAAGCGCCGCGTATTGCATCCGTGCACCGCCGCTTTCGACGCCTTGCGCCGCAATCTTGTCTTGCCAACCCATACCAGTCATCCTGACCGCCCGGTTCCCGGGTCTGGCCGCTGCCCTAATCCTCAAGAACCAGTATCGCACATATAAGGCGCGAATTGGAAAAAAGTTCCTGAAAATTGACGAAAACCGCAGACGGTTTATCTGCTGTCGCACGAATTTGATGCATGCGGGGAGGGTGGCGATGCGGTATCTGATGGCGGGCGTGCTTGCCGTGCTGGCGAACCAGGCTCTGGCGGCCGACGGGTTCCGCTTCGCCTCGATCGACGGGGGCGAGATTGCCCTGGACGACTGGCGCGGCAAGCCGATCCTTGTGGTCAACACCGCGTCGCTTTGCGGTTTCGCGGTCCAGTTCGACGCGTTGCAGGACCTGCACGAGCGGCTCGCGGAGGGTGCTGATCCTTGCCGTCCCCTCGAACGACTTCGACCAGGAGCTTGCCGACGAGGCGGCGGTGAAGGAATACTGCGAAATGACCTTCGACCTGACCTTGCCGATGACCGAGATCACCGCGGTGACAGGGGCCGGCGCGCACCCGTTCTACGCCTGGGTGCGCGACCAGACGGGCTTTGTCCCCGGCTGGAACTTCAACAAGGTGCTGATCGCTCCGGACGGCAGCATCGCGGGCACGTTCGGCGCGCCGGTCAGGCCCGAAGGTCCGCAGATCCTCGGGCGGATCGAGGCGATGCTGGAATGATCGCAGGGCCGCCGCCCGTTCCTTCCGCAGCGGTGGCGCCGCCGCTTTTCATCGGCTCGGACATCTATCGGGGATCGTCCTACGGCGCGCGGCATCCGCTGCGGGTCCCCAGGGTCTCGACCGTGATGGACCTGGCCCGCGCGCTGGGATGGCTTCCCCAGGGCCGCTTCCGCACCAGCCCGCGCGCCAAGCCCGCGGCGCTGGAGCTTTGGCACGAGCCTGCCTACATCGCCGCACTGCAAGCCGCCGAAGCGGCGGGCGAGGCGACCGAGGCCATGCGCACCCGCTTCCATCTTGGCACGCTGTCGAACCCGATCTTCCCCGAGGTCTATCGTCGCCCCGCCACCGGGGCCGGGGGCGTGATGCTGGCGGCCGAGCTGCTGGCCACTGCGCCGGGGGTGATCCACGTCCCCGGCGGCGGCACTCATCACGGGCTGCCGGGGCGGGCGAACGGGTTTTGCTACCTCAACGACGTGGTGCTGGGGATCAAGGTCCTGCAGCGGGCCGGGCTGACGCGGATCGCCTATGTCGACCTTGATGCGCATCACTCGGACGGGGTGGAGCTGGCCTTTGCGGGCGATCCAGAGGTGCGGATGATCTCGGTCCACGAAGAGGGCCGCTGGCCGTTCACCGGGCTTCTGACCGATACCGCCGGGGGCAGCGCGTTCAACCTGCCGGTCCCCAGGGGCTATGACGACAGCGAGGCGCGGGCGGTGCTGCACGGCCTGATCCTGCCGCGTGTCGAAGAAGTCCGGCCGCAGGCGCTGGTCATCCAATGCGGAGCGGACAGTCTGCTGGAGGACCCGCTGTCGCGGCTGGCCCTGTCGAACCGCGCCTATCTGGAGGCGGTGCGGGCGCTGCTGCCGCTGGCCCCCCGCGTGCTGGTCCTGGGCGGCGGGGGTTACAACCCGTGGTCGGTCGGGCGGCTTTGGACCGCGATCTGGGGGCTGGTTTCGGGGCGTGAGCTGCCGGACGCCTTGCCGGATGACGCCCGGGCGGTGCTGGCGGGCCTTGACTGGGGTGGCGGCGGGCGGCCCGACCCGGCTCCCGCGATGCGGACCACGCTCCTCGACGCCCCCCGCGAAGGCCCGGTGCGACAGACGATCCGCGACCGGCTGGCCGCGCTGGCGCGCAGATGATCCGGGCCTTTCTGGGCATCGACCTGCCGCCTGCGGTGCGGGGTGCGCTGCAGGTCCAGCAGTTCCTGCTGCCGCTGCCGCGCAAGGTCGAGGCCGAGAACCTGCACCTGACGCTGGTCTTCCTGGGCGACTGTCCCGAGCTTGCGCTGGACGCCGCGCATGAGGGGTTCGGCGCCTTGCGCGAGCCCCGCTTTTCCCTGTCCCTCCAGGGCCTTGGCCTGTTCGGCAAGGACAAGCCCCGCCTTGCCTGGGCCGGGGTCGCAGTCTCGCCCGAGCTGATGCGCCTGCAAGCCAAGGTCGAGACCATCGCCCGCCGCGCCGGTTGCCCCATCGACGCGCGCAAGTTCCTCCCCCATGTCACGCTTGGCCGCTTCCAGCCCCCGCCACCGCCTGACGCGATGCGGCTGGAGCGGGCGGTGGCGATGGGGCAGGGGTTCCGCACCGATCCGTGGCTGGTCAGCGCGTTGACGCTGTGGCGCAGTCACCTGACCAGCAAGGGATCGCACTACCAGGTGCTGACGCGCTACCCCCTGGCTTGACAGAGCGCACGGCCTGACGCACGACGGGCGGCAACCGACGGAGACGCCCCATGAAGATCGCCCACCGCGAGATCGGCCCCAACCACCCGCCGCTTGTGATCGCCGAGATCGGCATCAACCACGGCGGCGACCTTGCCGTCGCGAAGGAAATGGTGCGCCTGGCCGCAGGTTCGGGCTGCGAGATGATCAAGCACCAGACCCACATCATCGCAGACGAGATGACCGAAGAGGCGAAGTCGATCTTCCCGCCCAACGCCGACGTCTCGATCTGGCACGTGATGGAACGCTGCGCCCTGTCGCTGGACGCCGAGGCCGAGCTGAAGCGCTATACCGAAAGCCTGGGCCTGATCTGGATCTCGACGCCCTTCAGCCGCGCCGCCGCCGACTGGCTCGAGACGCAGGATGTCCCCGCCTACAAGATCGGCTCGGGCGAGGCCGACAACCTGCCGCTGATCCGCCACATCGCGCGGAAGGGCAAGCCGGTGATCCTGTCGACCGGCATGCAGACCATCGACACGATCCGCGCCTCGGTCGACATCCTGGACCAGGCGGGCGTGGATTATGCGCTGCTGGAATGCACCAACCTGTACCCCAGCCCGGCCGAGATCGTGTCCCTGCGCGGCGTGACCGAGCTGCGTCAGGCCTTCCCGAAGGCGGTCGTCGGCTTCTCCGACCACTCCATCGGTCCCGAGATGGCGCTGGCCTCGGTGGCACTTGGCGCCTGCATCCTTGAACGGCACTACACCGACACCCGCTACCGCCGCGGGCCGGACATCTCCTGTTCGATGGACCCGGCCGAGCTGCGCCACCTCATCGACCGCAGCCGCGAGATCTGGATCGCGGCGAAGAACCCCAAACAGCGCTCCGCGCCCGAGGAAGACGTCTACCGCTTCGCCCGCGGCTCGGTGGTCGCCGACCGCGACCTGCCCGCGGGGCATGTGATCACAGAGGCCGACATCTGGGCCAGACGGCCAGGGTCGGGCGAGATCGCGGCCTATGACTTCGACAAGGTGGTGGGGAAGAGGCT
>PNNE01000262.1 GCA_013824055.1 Rhodobacter sp.
TACCAGCGCGGGCACGGTGGAGTTCATCGTCGATGGCAACCGCAACTTCTACTTCCTTGAAATGAATACGCGTTTGCAGGTCGAGCATCCGGTGACGGAACTGATCACCGGCGTCGATCTGGTCGAACAGATGATCCGCGTAGCCGATGGCCAGCCGCTGCCGTTCAAGCAGTCCGACCTGAAGATCAACGGCTGGGCGATGGAAAGCCGGCTTTACGCCGAGGACCCCTATCGCAACTTCCTGCCCTCGATCGGGCGGCTGACGCGCTACCGGCCTCCGGTCGAGGGCAAGACGGCGCGGGGCGGGATCGTGCGCAACGATACCGGCGTCTTCGAGGGCGGCGAGATCAGCATGTTCTACGACCCGATGATCGCCAAGCTCTGCACCTGGGGGCCGACGCGCGCCGATGCCATCGAGGAGATGCGGCTGGCGCTGGACACCTTCGAGGTGGAAGGCATCGGCCACAACCTGCCATTCTGCAGCGCCGTGATGGACCACCCGCGCTTTGCCAGCGGCAACATCACCACGGCCTTCATCGCCGAAGAATACGAGGGCGGCTTCACCGGGGCCACGCTGGACTCCAGCCTGTTGCGGCGGGTTGCGGCGGCGGCGGCGGCGATGAACCGGATGGCGGAAATCCGGCGGACGCGGATCTCCGGCACGATGGACAACCACACCCGCCGGGTCGGCGACGACTGGGTGGTCACGTTGCAGGGGATCAGCTGGCCGGTGACGGTCAAGGCCGATCCGGCGGGGTCCACCGTGGTCTTCGAGGACGGCACCGATCTGCGGGTGGAAAGCGACTGGACGCCGGGGCAGCCTCTGGCGCGGCTGACCGTGGGCGGCGAGCCGCTGGTGATCAAGACCGCCAAGATCCCGATGGGCTTCCGGATGCGTCTGCGCGGGGCGGACCTGAAGGTCCATGTGCAAAGCCCGCGTCAGAAGGAGTTGGCGGGCCTGATGCTGGAGAAGGCCCCGCCGGATACCTCGAAGTATCTGCTCTGCCCGATGCCGGGCCTGATCGTGAAGATCGCGGTCGAAGAGGGCGAAGAGGTCCAGGAAGGCCAGGCTTTGGCGACCGTCGAGGCGATGAAGATGGAGAACATCCTGAAGGCCGAGCGCAAGGGCGTGGTCAAGAAGATCAAGGCCAGCGCGGGGGCCAGCCTGAAGGTCGACGACGTCATCATGGAGTTCGAATGATGACGCCGACCCCGGATCGGGTCCGATTTCTGCGAAGACTTCGCAGCGCAGCCTTCGCAGGCTTTGGCCCGGAGGTCCTGAAGACTCCGGGTTATCGCCCCGCCGGGTTCCGTTCCAGCGCCTCGGTGCGCGCGATGGGCATCCTGTCGATGGAGTTGATGATCTCGCGCCCGTCCCAGGGCAGGGGTTTGCGGATCATCGGCTTCCAGTCCTTGTCCATCAGCACCAGGGAAAACCCGCGGGGACGCAGCCTTTTGCGCAGGGCCGAAGGGTTGGCCGGATCGGTGTCGGTGATCAGGATGACATCGCGGTCCTCGAACTGCGGCAGGTAACGCTCCAGCAGCTGCATCTGCCGCACGAAAGCGGGGTCGTTCGGACTGTCGGCGAAGACGATGACCGGGCGTTTGACAAAGAGGAGGTCGGCCTCGACCACCTCGGACGCCGGAACGGGGACATAGACCGGGGCCTCGTCGGCCCAGGTCGGAAGGGATAGCGCCGGAACGGCAAGGGCCAGGACGGCAAGGAACGAACGACGGGCGATCTGCTGCATGGCCCTGATATAGGTGCCTTTCGGCAAAAGCCCAAGCGCTGTATGCGACGCGGATTGGAGAGGGTGATGACGGACCTGAAGTCATGGGAGGCGCTGGCCTCGAAAGAGTTGAAGGGCAAGGGCGCCGAGACTCTGAACTGGCGGACGCTGGAGGGGATCACGGTCAAGCCGCTGTATACGGCGGCCGACGTGCAGGGCCTGCCGCAGCTGGGCGAGCTGCCCGGCATCGCGCCCTTCACGCGGGGCGTGCGCGCGACGATGTACGCCGGGCGGCCCTGGACGATCCGGCAATATGCCGGGTTCTCGACCGCCGAGGAGTCGAATGCCTTCTACCGCAAGGCGCTGGCGGGCGGGCAGCAGGGCGTGTCGGTGGCCTTCGACCTGGCGACGCACCGGGGCTATGACAGCGACCACCCGCGCGTTGTCGGGGATGTTGGCAAGGCTGGGGTGGCGATCGACTCGGTCGAGGACATGAAGATCCTCTTCGACGGCATCCCCTTGGAAAAGATCAGCGTTTCCATGACGATGAACGGGGCGGTGATCCCGATCCTGGCGTCGTTCATCGTGGCGGGCGAGGAACAGGGGGTCAGTCGCAAGGACCTGTCCGGGACGATCCAGAACGACATCCTGAAGGAGTTCATGGTCCGCAACACCTATATCTACCCGCCCGAGCCCAGCATGCGGATCATCGCGGACATCATCGAGTTCACCTCGGCTGAAATGCCGAAGTTCAACTCGATCAGCATCTCCGGCTACCACATGCAGGAGGCGGGCGCGGACCTGGTGCAGGAGCTGGCCTTCACGCTGGCGGACGGCAAGGAGTATGTCCGGACGGCGATCGAGCGCGGGATGGATGTCGACGACTTCGCAGGACGGCTGTCGTTCTTCTTCGCCATCGGGATGAACTTCTTCATGGAGGTCGCCAAGCTGCGCGCCGCGCGGATGCTGTGGCACCGGATCATGGCCGGGTTCGGGGCGCAGAAGGCGTCGAGCCTGATGCTGCGGACGCATTGCCAGACCTCTGGCGTCAGCCTGCAGGAGCAGGACCCCTACAACAACGTGATCCGCACGGCCTATGAGGCGATGGCGGCGGTGCTGGGGGGGACGCAGTCCTTGCACACCAACGCGCTGGACGAGGCGATTGCCTTGCCGACGGAATTCTCGGCCCGGATCGCGCGGAACACGCAGCTGGTCTTGCAAGAGGAGACGGGGATCACCCATGTCGTCGATCCCTTGGCCGGGTCCTACTATGTCGAGAGCCTGACTGCGGAACTGGCCGAGGCGGCCTGGAAGCTGATCGAGGAAGTCGAGGCGATGGGCGGCATGACCAAGGCGGTGGCCAGTGGCATGCCGAAGCTGCGGATCGAGGAAAGCGCCGCCCGCAGGCAGGCGATGATCGACCGGGGCGAAGAGGTGATCGTCGGGGTCAACAAGTACCGCAAGGACAAGGAAGACCCGATCGACATCCGCGACATCGACAACGGCGCGGTCCGCGAGGCTCAGGTCGCGCGGTTGGCTTCGGTGCGGGCGGGCCGCGATGAGGCGCGGTGCCAGGCGGCGCTGGCCGAGCTGACCCGGCGGGCGGGCGACGGCGGCAACCTTCTGGAAGCGGCGGTGGAGGCGGCTCGGGCACGGGCCTCGGTCGGGGAGATTTCTGACGCGATGGAAAAGGTGTTCGGGCGGCATCGGGCCGAGGTGAAGACGCTGGCCGGGGTCTATGGCGCGGCCTATGAGGGCGACGCGGGGTTCGAGGCGATCCAGAAGGACGTCGAAGCCTTCGCCGAGGCCGAGGGACGGCGGCCGCGGATGCTGGTGGTCAAGATGGGGCAGGACGGGCACGACCGGGGGGCGAAGGTGATCGCAACGGCCTTTGCCGACATCGGGTTCGACGTGGATGTGGGGCCCTTGTTCCAGACGCCCGAGGAAGCGGCGCAGGATGCGATCGACAACGATGTGCATGTCATCGGGATCTCGTCCCAGGCGGCGGGGCACAAGACGCTGGCGCCAAAGCTGATCGAGGTGCTGCAAGCGCGCGGGGCGGGGGATATCCTGGTGATCTGCGGGGGGGTCATTCCGCAGCAGGATTATGACTTCCTGAAGGGGGCCGGGGTGAAGGCGATCTTCGGGCCGGGGACCAATATCCCGGCGGCGGCGAAAGAGATCCTGGATCTGATCCGCGCGAC
>PNNE01000328.1 GCA_013824055.1 Rhodobacter sp.
CTTCTGCGTCATCAGGCCCCAGAGGAACCCCCCGGTAAAGGATTGCAATCCCAAAGCCGACAGCACCGCGACCAGCGAGGCCGCGCGGGTGATCGTGCCGGGGTCGATCGGACCGAAGCCGTTCGCCGCCCAGTGCCCGACCGAGGCGATGGTTGCGACCAGTGCCAGGCCCAGGAAGATCGCTCCGCCCTGACAGGCGCTTTCGACCGACAGGCGGGCGCGCAACCTTTCGAACCGGGGCGAGGTCGGCAACAGGTTCATCCGCACCGCGAACTGCCGGGCCAAAGCGTGGAACCACATCAGCTGAAAGCCGATGATGATGAAGGTCGCGGCAAAGATCATCGCGCCGGTGTCCAGCGTCAGCGCGCCCAGGTCCAGCGGCCCGAACAGAAGCGGCAGGAACAGCACCGACCCCAGCGCGAACAGCATGGCACCGGGATACAGGAACAGGCTGAACGGCGCGAAGGTCAGAAGCAGCTTCAGGTGCCGCCAGCCGTCGTGCCAGGTCCTGAGGTGAGGCTTGCGCGACCGGCCGTCGGGTTTCAGCGTCGTCGGAACCTCGACGATCCTCAGACCCGCCATCGCCGCACGCATCACCATTTCCGGGCAGAATTCCAGCTGCTCGGTGATCAGGTTCAGCGCCAGGATCTTGTCGCGGTCAAAGCCGCGCAGCCCGCACTGGAAGTCGCCGACCGGCGCGCCGTACAGGACCCGCCCGATGAAGGACAGGACCGGGTTGCCAAGGTAGCGGTGCAGGAACGGCATCGCCCCAGGCTCGATCCCGCCACGAAAGCGGTTGCCCATCACCAGATCTGCCCCGCCGCGCAGCGCATCGACAAAGGCATCCAGCCGCGAGAAGTCATAGCTGTCGTCGCTGTCGCCCATGATGACGAAGCGGCCCCTTGCCGCGGCGATCCCGGTGGACAGCGCGATCCCGTTGCCACGCCGGGGGGCCAGGACGACCCGCGCGCCATGCGCCTCGGCGATCTCGCGGCTGCCATCGGTAGAGCCGTTGTCGGAAATCAGCACCTCGCCCTTGATGCCGCTGCGCTGAAGGAAGCCCTTGGCCTTGTCGATGCAGGTGGCCAGGGTTTCCGCCTCGTTCAGGCAGGGCATCAGGATGGTCAGTTCCAGCATTGCCGTATCCTTCAGACGCCAATCCAGCCGACTGGCCACCATTAAAGCAGATTTGACCGGGCAACTGTGCCAGAAATGCGGCGGAATCCGACAGGAATCGGGGTTTTGCGGGCGCAATGTCTTGGAAGCGAAGGATTTCCGCCATAGGGATGACTGTTTCCGGCGGCAAGGCTATCCACGACATAGATGTTTTTCGGCGCAAGATGCGAAACAGCCAATCCGTGAGTCCCCCAGTGAAGTCCGCCCCAGTGACGCCCCCCCCAGTGACGATCCCGACCGAATCGCGCCCTTTGCTGATCTGGTGGATCTGCCTGGGCGCCATCGTCCTGGTTCTGCTGAACGCCGCGCGGGCCTGGCCCGAGGTCGGCAACCTGCTGCTGCTTTCGGACAACGACGACCTCATGCGGCTGGTTCAGGTCCGCGACTGGCTGGGCGGGCAGGACTGGTTCGACACGCGCCAGTATCGCGTCCTGCCGCCCGAGGGCATCTCGATGCACTGGTCGCGCTATGTCGACGCCGGGATCGCTGCCGTGCTGGTCCCGGCCTCCTGGCTCTTGCCGATGCCGCAGGCCGAACTGCTGACGGCCGTGGTCTGGCCCAGCCTTCTGGCCTGCCTGATGGTGCTGCTGATCGGTCTTGGAACCAACCGTCTCTTCGGTCCGCTGGCGGCCCTTGGTGCGCTGGTGGTGTTCCTGACCTGGAGCAAGCTCAGAGGCGATTTCACGCCGCCTCGCCTTGACCATCACAATGTCCAGATGATCTGCGCAACGGCGCTGTTCTACCTGGCCGCGCTGCCTGGGCGGGACCGGCTGAACGGTGCGCTTGCCGGGCTGGTGACGGCCCTGTCGCTTGCGGTCGGGCTGGAGCTGCTGCCGGTGCTCCTGCTTGTCCCGGCCTGGATGACCTTGCGACATGCCTTCGACCAACCGGGCGCCGGCGGCTGGCTGCTTGGCTACGGGACCGCGCTGACCCTTGCGGCTCCGCTCGCGATGGCCGGGCAAACGCCGCCCTCTGCCTGGGGCGTGATGCACTGCGATGTGCTGGCGCCTTCGGTGCTGGCGCTGGCGGGCATCGGGGTCGTCGCCGCGCTGGTCCCGGTCCTGGCGGCACGCGCCCTGCAAGGCCCGATTGTCCGTATCCTTGCCACGGCCGCGATTGCCGCGCTGGGGCTGTGGCTGGCAGCGCCTCTGCTCACCCCGTGCCTGGCTGGCCCCTTTGCCGATGTCCCGCCCGAGGTCCGCACTCTGATCGAAAGCCGCGTGGTCGAGGCTCTCTCCGTGCGAGAGATGTTCCAGTTGATGCCGGATGTCTTGCTGGCATCGCTTCTTCCGGCCGTGGTCATCCTTGTGCCGGCCCTGGTATTGACCCTGTTGCTCTGGCCGCGGCTCGATGCAGTGCAGGGTGCCGCGCTGGGTCTGGCCCTGCTTGTTGCGCTTTCGGGGCTGGCTGTTGCCCTGATGCAGGTCAGGGGGCTTACTCTGACGGCTCCGGTCCTGCCGCTGCTTGGCGGGTTTCTGGTTCATGCCTTCCAGCGGCTGGAGCGTGCGAACCCGATGCGGCTCCCGGCCTTTGTCCTGCTCGCCCTTGCCACTCCCACCGCTGTCGAGGAGGCAACCCGCTGGCTTCACGGTCTGACTGTCCCGCAGATCGCCCGGACGGCGCCCAAGGCCCTGCCGGGCGGAAGCGACTGCCGCAACGCCGAGGCACTGACCGAGCTTGCCGACCTGCCGCCGTCAGTCCTCTTCTCAAGCCTCAATCTCGGGACAAGGATTCTGGCCTACACGCCACATTCCGCAACTTCGGTCCCCTACCACCGCAGTCCGGCTGCCTTCTGGAACGGCATCGCCGGGCTGGAAAGTGAAGCGAACCTCAGGGCGGCGCTTGGCAGTTCGCAAGCCGACTACGTGGTCCTTTGCGCCAGTGAACCGCAGAAACCCTACGCCCGCAAGATTCTGGACGGCGATCTGCCGGACTGGCTGACCGACGCCACCGGCGACCGGCGCAAGCTGCGGATCTACCGGGTCGATCACGCGCGCCTGGCCAAAGCGTCAGGGCCATGAGCACCTTTCTTCGCTTTCTCGTGGTGGGCGGGTCGCTGGCGCTGGTCTACGCGCTTCTGGCAGCGTTTGCGACGTCGCAACTGCCCTGGCCCAAGGCGGTTTCGGCGGGGGCGGCCTGGATCGCCTGCATCCCTCTGGGCTTCTGGTGCCACCGGCGCTTCACCTTCACCGGCAGCGCCCCGCGGCCCTTTGCGCTGGGGCTTTATGCCCTGACCCAGGTCATCGGCATCGGCATCGGCGCCGGGACCAGCTTTCTGTTCGCCACCGGCCGGTTCTGGCCCGACCTGCTGGTGCACCTCTGCGCCTCGGCGCTTGCTGCTGTCGCAAGCTACGTCATCAACCGCAGGCTGACATTTCCCGCGGGCGGTCGCACCTGATGTCAGCCCTGACCTCGGCCATGCGGCAGCATCGCTCGGCTGAGCCGCAGTGCAAGAAATTCCCCTTTCTTAACGGCAAGGGTGCATTTACGGTTCGTTTGTTAACGATCACCGTTCCAGTCAAGGGAGAGATTGATGGGCAAGAGGGACGAACTCATCGCCAAATATGCCGATGATCTGAAGAACAAGTGCAAGATGACGCCGGACATGGCGCTGCTGACGAAAGTCACGATCGGCTGCGGCCCGTCGATCTATGACAACGACGCACAGACCGTCGCGGCATCGGACAAGGACGAACTGGAGCGGATCAAGGCCAACTTCCTGGTCAAGAAGCTGGGCCTGAAGGATGGCCCCAG
>PNNE01000225.1 GCA_013824055.1 Rhodobacter sp.
GCAAGACTCTCCGCCAGATCCGGGTTTGCCGCACCATGACGGGGCAGGGGGCGCAAGGCACGAGGATTTGCGACAAAGAATGTCGCGGCCAGACGGTGATGCCGGGCCGCGAGGGGCTCACTTCTCGGGGATCAACCCGCGCGGGGCAAAGCGCATGACCAGAAGGAGGACGACGCCCAGGGTCAGCAGGCGCATGTGCGCCGCGGTATCCTGCAGGTGGTCCTTCAGGTCGCCTGCCGGCAGTCCCGCCGTGATCGCGCCCATGAGCTGCGGGCCCAGGAACTCGACAGCCAGGTACAGCCAGCCGATCAGCAGCCCGCCCAGGATCGAGCCCCAGTTGTTGCCCGACCCGCCGACGATCACCATCACCCAGATCAGGAAGGTGAAGCGCAGGGGCTGGTAGGACGACGGGGTCAGCTGGCCTTCCATCGAGGTCAGCATTGCCCCGGCCAGCCCCACCACCGCCGAACCGATGATGAAGATCTGCAGATGGCGGAATTTCACGTCCTTGCCCATCGCGGCGGCCGAAACCTCGTTGTCGCGGATCGCGCGGACGGTGCGGCCCCAGGGGCTGTTCAGCGCCCGCTCGCAGCCCCAGACCAGCAAGACCAGGACCAGGCCGAACATGCCCGCGTAAAGCAGCTTGACGAAGATGGTCGAGGCGGTGATCGGGTCCAGCCCGGCATTCGCCACCGGCTCCAGGAACGCCGGGTTGACTTGCAGGTCGATCTCGTAGGGCACGGGCCAGGGGCGGGGCAGATCGATCAGGTTCTTCACGCCGCGCGCCAGCCAGTCCTCGTTGCGCAGCACCGTCACGATGATCTCGGCGATGCCCAGGGTGGCGATGGCCAGGTAATCCTCGCGCAGGCCGAGGGCGATCTTGCCGATGACCCAGGCAGCAGCCGCGGCCAGCAGCGCGCCCACCGGCCAGGCAAGCAGCGAGTTCAGACCCAGCCCGCCGATGTTGCCGTCCTGGGCGGGATTGTTGGCTTCGACCGCGATGACGCCGGGGTCAAGGATCATGCGGTAGATGAAGAAGGCCACGACCAGATACAGCGCCAGCGCCAGCGCGCGGTTGGTGCCGGGCTTGAGGCGGCGGTAAAGCCAGGTCGCGAAGGCGATGGCGATGGCCCCGAACAGCAGCGCCTCGACGATCTGCGGACCGCCGGCGGCCCAGCCCTCGGGGACCGGCCTGGCCGAGATCAGCACGACAGCAAGGCCGCCCAGCGCGACCGATCCGACGATGCCGGTCGAGAACAGGCCCGCATAGCCCCACTGGATGTTCACCCCGATCGCCATGATGCAGGACAGCAGCGCCAGGTTCAGGATGTTCAGCGACAGGTTCCAGCTTTGGAACACCCCCGTCAGGATGAACAGCAGGGCCACACCGGCAAAGAGGAAGAGGTTGCGGTACCGGGCCATGTCACTTGCCTCCGAAGATGCCCTGCGGGCGGAACAGCAGGACCAGGATCAGGATCGAGAAGCTGACCGCGACCTTGTAGTCGGTCGACAGCGCCTGATACAGGCCGTCGCCCAGCCAGTCGGGCGGGACCAGGTAGCCCAGGATCTTCCGCCAGGCGCTGGTGACGATCAGCTCGGAAAAGGCGACGATGAAACTGCCGACCACGGCCCCGACGGGCGAGCCGAGGCCGCCCACGACAGCGGCGGCGAACATCGGCATCAGCAGGCTGAAATAGACGATCCCGCGATAGGACTTGTCCAGCCCGTAAAGCGTGCCCGCGATGCAGGCAAGCGCCCCGGCGATGATCCAGGTGATCATGACCACGCGCTCGGGGTTGATGCCGGACAGAAGTGCGAGGTCCTCGTTGTCGGAATAGGCCCGCATCGACTTGCCGGTGCGGGTCTTTTGCAGGAACCAGAACAGCAGCGCGCAGCAGATCACCGCCGCAATGACCGAGAGTGCCGCCGTGGTCTTGATCGCCAGGGGTTCGGCAAGCCCGGACCAGGCCCTGAAGTCCTGCGGGTTCAGCAGCATCCGCTCACCGTCGGTGAAGTTCTGCTCGGACGTGCCGATGATCAGGCGCACCAGGCCGTTCATCACGAACATGACGCCGGTCGAGACGATGACCACGATGATCGGCTTGGCGCGCTGCTTGCGGTAGAAGCGATACACGACACGGTCCGTCCCCAGCACCATCGCGATGGTGACCAGGATCCCCAGCGGCAGCGCCAGCAGCGCGGTGGGCAGAGGGCCCGCAGTGATCCCCATCGACTGGAACCACCAGGTGAACAGGATCACGAAGGCCGTCCCGAAGGCCATCGTGTCGCCATGCGCAAAGTTGGAGAACCGCAGGACGCTGAAGATCAGCGTGATGCCAAGCGCCCCCAGCGCCAGCTGGCTGCCATAGGCAAGGCCAGGCACGACGATGAAGTTCAGAAAGGCGACAAGGGCGTTCAGGATATCCATCAGGTCACGCTGGTCAGAGAAAGGGGAAACGGCCTTAGCCGCCGGTGGCGACGCAGGCGCCTTCACCGCTTTGGCGGTCGATCTTGCAGTCGAAACCGGTGGAGGCGGGCAGGGCAAGCAAAGCCGGCAGGGCAAGGGCAGCACGGGTCATCGTCAGCCTCCCAGAAACGACTTGCGGACATCCGGGTCGGCAAGCAGCGCTTGCCCGGTGTCGGTATAGCGGTTGCGGCCCTGCACCAGCACAAAGCCCTTGTCGGCGATGTCCAGAGCCTGCCGCGCGTTCTGTTCCACCATCAGGATGGAGATGCCGGTGCGGGCGATCTCGATGATGCGGTCGAACAGCTCGTCCATGACGATGGGACTGACCCCGGCGGTGGGTTCGTCCAGCATCAGGACGCGCGGCTGGGTCATCAGCGCGCGGCCGACCGCGACCTGCTGGCGCTGGCCGCCCGACAGCTCTCCGGCGAGCTGGTAGCGCTTCTGCTTCAGGATCGGGAAGAGGTCGTAGATCTGGGCCATCGTGTCGCGGATCGTGTCGTCCTGCCGGATGAAGGCGCCCATCTCCAGGTTTTCTTCCACGGTCATGCCGGTGAAGATGTTGTGGGTCTGCGGCACGAAGCCCATGCCCTTGCGGACCCTGGCCTGTGGCGACAGCGCGGTGATATCCTCGCCCAGCAGCCGGACGCTGCCCTGGCGCAGCTTCAGCATGCCGAAGACGGCTTTCATCGCCGTCGACTTGCCCGCGCCGTTGGGTCCGACGATGACCGCGATTTCACCCGGTTCCACGGCCAGCGTGCAGTCGTGCAGGATGTCGACCGCGCCATAGCCGCCGGTCATGTTCTCGCCGATCAGGAACGGCTCAGCCATGCGCGGCTTCCTCTTTCAGCTTGTTCTTCAGGCCCCGGCCCAGATAGGCCTCGATGACGCGTTCATCGTTCTTGACCTGATCCACGGTTCCTTCGGCCAGGACCTTGCCCTCGGCCATGCAGATCACCGGGTCGCAAAGGCGGCCGATGAAGTCCATGTCATGCTCGATCACGCAGAAGGTATAGCCGCGTTCCTTGTTCAGCCGGACGATGGCGTCGCCGATGGTGTTCAGCAAGGTCCGGTTCACGCCCGCGCCAACCTCGTCCAGGAAGACGATCTTGGCATCGACCATCATCGTGCGGCCCAGTTCCACCAGTTTCTTCTGCCCGCCCGAGATCATCCCCGCCTTCTGGTCGGCGATGTGGCTGATGGTCAGGAACTCCAGCACCTCGTCGGCCTTCCGGCGGATGCGCTCTTCTTCCTCGGCCACGGCCCCGCGCGAGAACAGCGCGTTCCACAGCTTTTCGCCGGTCTGGCGGGCGGGGACCATCATCAGGTTCTCGCGCACGGTCATCGAGCTGAATTCGTGCGCGATCTGGAAGGTGCGCAGCAGGCCCTTGTCGAACAGCTTGTGCGGCGGCAGGCCGGTGATGTCCTCGCCATCCATGAAGACCTGACC
>PNNE01000147.1 GCA_013824055.1 Rhodobacter sp.
TCGCGATACGACAGCCACGGGAATCGCTTGTTGGACAGGACCGTCGCGGGATCGCGGTCCATCACCACGTCTTTCAGCAGCGCGCGGGCATTGGGGCCGGCCAGGGCGTAGACGCCCCATTGGGTGGTGATGTCGTGAATGTCGATGGCACCCTTGCCGGCGGCCATCCAGTCCTCGGCCGATTTTCGCAGGAAATCGGTGTCGTAGGCCGTCCAGGCCCCGGCGGAGATCAGGTAAAACTCGTCCTGTTTCAGGCGGACGATGGTGTATTCGGTGCGGGTCGTGCCGTGGTCGGTCAGGGCATAGGTCAGGTTGATCCGGCCCACGTTCGGCAGCTTGTTGCAGGTGAAGTGGTCGAGGAAGGCCGTCGCACCGGGACCCCGGACAAGGTGCTTGGTGAAGGCGCTGGCGTCGATGATGCCCACGGTGTTGCGGACCGCTTCGGCCTCGGCCTTGGCGTATTGCCACCAGGTGCCACGGCGGAAGCTGCGGCCATTGTGGTCAAAGTCGGCGGGGGCGTCCTTCGGGCCATAGTAGTTGGGCCGCTCCCAGCCGTTCACCTGGCCGAACTGCGCGCCCATGTCCTTCTGCCGGTCATAGGCCGGGGCGGTGCGCAGCGGGCGGCAGGCTTCGCGCTCCTCATCCGGGTGGTGCAGGATGAAGACGTGGTCGTAGCACTCCTCATTCTTGCGGGAGGCGTATTCGGTGGTCATCCAGTTGCCAAACCGCTTGGGGTCAAGCGAGGCCATGTCGATCTCGGCCTCGCCTTCGGTCATCAGTTGCGCCAGGTAATGGCCGGTGCCGCCTGCGGCGGTGATGCCGAAGCTGAACCCTTCGGCCAGCCACATGTTGCGCAGGCCCGGCGCGGGGCCGACCAGCGGGTTGCCGTCCGGGGTGTAGCAGATCGGGCCGTTGTAATCGTCCTTGAGACCCACGGTTTCCGACGAGGGAATCCGGTGGATGAAGGACAGGTATTCCTGCTCGATCCGTTCCAGATCCAGCGGGAACAGATCGGCGCGGAAGCTTTCCGGCACACCATACTGGAAGCGGGCCGGGGCGCCCTTTTCGTAGGGGCCAAGGATCCAGCCGCCGCGTTCCTCGCGGACGTACCACTTGGCGTCGGCGTCCCTCAGCACCGGGTGCTGGGGATTGGACTTGCGCCATTCGACAAGGGCGGGGTCGGGCTCGGTCACGATGTACTGGTGTTCGACGACGACGGCGGGGGTCTTGATGCCAAGAAGCCTGGCGGTGCGCTGGGCGTGGTTGCCGGTGGCGGTCACGACGTGTTCGGCGGTGATCTCGAACCGGTCGTCCGAGGGGACGAGGTTGCCGCCCTTTTCCTCAAGCCTTGTGCAGGACACGATCCATTCGGACCCGGTCCAGCGGTAGCCGTCGACCTGGACCTTGCGCTCGAAGGTGCAGCCGAACTGCCGAGCGCCCTTGGCCATCGCCTGGGTCACGTCGGCCGGGTTGATGTAGCCATCCTGCGGGTGATACAGCGCGCCGATCAGGTCTTCGGTGCGGACCAGCGGCCAGCGGTCCTTGATGTCCTTGGGGCTAAGGAACTCGTGGTAGACCCCGGCGGTTTCGGCCACCGAGGAATACAGCATGTATTCGTCCATCCGCTGCTGATGTTGCGCCATGCGCAGGTTGCCGACGACGTAGAAGCCGGGGTTGAGGCCGGTTTCCGCCTCCAGCCCCTTGTAGAAATCGACGCTGTACTTGTGGATGTGGGTGGTCGCGTAAGACATGTTGAACAGCGGCAGCAGACCCGCGGCGTGCCAGGTGGAGCCCGCGGTCAGCTCGTCCCGCTCGACCAGCATCGTGTCCCAGCCCGCTTTCGCAAGATGGTAGGCGATCCCGGTGCCGACTGCGCCGCCGCCGACGACCAGGGCCTTGACGTGGGTTTTCATGGTGGGGACTCCCGCAATAGGTTCGCCCCTATCTGCCAGAGCCGGGGGAATGCGGGCAAGTCCACCCGACCTTTGGCGTCAGAAAACGACATGCGCGGCAGGTTTGCGAAAGGGTTGCCGCCATTTACCGGACTGTGATGCAGCTGCGCTTGTGCTGTTACATTGCCTTCCCATATGCCCGAGGCTCGCGGCCTTGCGGGCCTTCAGAATGGAGACGACGATGACGAAAGCGAGTTTGACGCTGGGCACCGCCGCCACCGCGCTTGCTCTGGCGCTGCCTGCGCTGGCCCAGGACACCGGCAACGTGATTTTCCTGCACCCCGACGGCGCCGGAGCAAACCACTGGATGGCGGCGCGCATCCACCAGGTCGGCCCGGACGGCGAGCTGAACTGGGACCGCCTGCCCGAGATGGGGGTCTACACCGGCCACATGAAGGACCAGCTGACCGGCACCAGCCACGGCGGCGCGACGGTGCATGCCTACGGAGTCAAGGTCGCGGCCGACAGCTTCGGCAAGGACGGGACGACCGACCTGACGGCGGCTTCGGGACAGGCGATGTCGCTGGCCGAAGAGGCGATGGCGGCGGGCAAGGCTCTGGCACTGGTCCAGACCGGCAACATCGCGGAACCCGGAACCGCGGCCTTCGTCGCTTCGGTCGATGACCGCGGCGACGAGGTGACGATCGCCCGCCAGGTGATCGAATCGGGCGCCCAGGTGATCCTGTCGGGCGGCGAGCGCAACCTGCTGCCCGCAGGCACCACCGGCCGCCACGGCGAGGGCGTGCGCGAGGACGGGGTGAACCTGATCCAGCGCGCCGAGGAACTGGGCTTCACCGTGGTCTACACCCGCGAGGAGCTGCTCGCGCTGGATCCGGCGGCGGTCGAAAAGGTGCTGGGCGTCTTTGCCCTTGACCACACGTTCAACGACAGCCCGGCCGAGCGCAACGCGATCGACGGGCTGCCCCACTATGTCGAGACCGCGCCGACCCTGGCCGAGATGACCGACTTTGCGCTGAAGGTGGTGTCGCGCGACGCCGAGGGCTTCTTTGCGGTGATCGAGGAGGAGGGCACCGACAACATGGCCAACTCGATGAACGCGGCCGGCACGCTTGCGGCGCTGGCGCGGGCTGACGCGGCGATCGGCGTGGCGCATGGCTTTGTTCAGGCGAACCCGGACACGCTGCTGCTGACCACCGCCGACAGCGACGCGGGCGGCATGCAGGTGCTGACCGGCTCGAACGCACCGGCTGGCGGGGCGGTCGCGATCACCACCAGCGGCGGCGGCATCCTGAAGGGGCAGCAGGGCGCGCTGGGCGATGTCTTCGTCTCGGCGCCGGACCGGGCCGGGGTGCAGCATCCCTTCGGCCTTGCCTTCGTCGGCACCAACGACGTGGCGGGCGGCATTCTGGTGCGGGGCGCGGGTCTGAACGCCGAGCGCATCCAGCCGCTGATGGACAGCACCGAAGTCTACGGCCTGATGCGCGAGACGCTGATCGGCCCCGCGAGCTGACACCCGGTCGAGGCCGGACCTGGTGCCCTTCCCCGGCCGGGGAGGGGCGTTTTGCGTTGCGGGCGCCGGGTCTCTGCGGCAGGCTGTCTTCTGCAAGCGGGGAGCGGGAAGATGACGCGACTGAACCAACCTCTTGGCGGCAACGAGATGCCGCGTTTCGGCGGGCCTGCGACGATGATGCGGCTGCCCTTTGCACCCAGCGCCAAGGGGCTGGACGCAGGCTTCATCGGGATTCCGATGGATCACGGGACCAGCAACCGACCGGGCACCCGGCTTGGCCCCCGGCAGATCCGCGATGAATCCCGGATGATCCGGCCCTACAACATGGCGACCGGGGCGGCGCCGTTCGAGCATCTGCAGGTCGCCGACCTGGGCGATGTGGCGATCAACACCTTCGACCTGAAGAAGACGGTGGACATCATCACCGCACATTACCGGGGCGTGCTGGCCGAAGGCGTGATCCCGCTGACGCTGGGCGGTGACCAC
>PNNE01000319.1 GCA_013824055.1 Rhodobacter sp.
GCCAAAGCCTCCAGGATGTTGATCGTCGCGGTCATCTCCAGGCCTCCCGGCACCTTCATCGTGCCCTCGCCCAAAGGCCGCCAGTCCGATGAGTGCAGAACGAACCCCCGCCCCCGCTCTACCGGCCCGCCGAAATGCACGCGGATGTCGCGGCCCGTCGGGGCAACGGGGATGTTCAGATGCTCCAGCAGGCCGGAAAAGCTAAGGTCTTCCAGCGGCTTGTTGACGATCAATCCCATCGCCCCCTCCGCCGAATGGGCGCAGAGCAGCACCACGCTTCGTTCGAACCGGGGGTCGGCCATGCCGGGCATGGCGATCAGGATCTGGCCGGAAAGGTCCATCGGAACCTCCTGTGCAAGCCATTGAAAGATAACGCCCTGCGCTGCCGACACAATGGCCAAAACGCCACGCTCACGCCGCTTCGCCGCAAAGTGATTTCCCAACCGCCCGGCTTTACCTATGTTTCCCGCATGATCAAATGCGCCTGCACCCTTGCCCTCATCGCCGCCCCTGCCCTTGCCACGACGCAGGACGAGGTCCTGTCAGCCCAGCTAAGACCCGGATGGCAAATGGAAAACGGCGCGCACATGGCGGCGGTCGAGATGCAGCTTGCCCCCGGCTGGAAGACCTATTGGCGCAGCCCCGGTGATGCCGGGATTCCGCCGACCTTCGACTGGTCAGCATCCGAGAATGTGAAGTCCGTCCGCATCCACTGGCCCGCCCCCAGGGTGTTCGAGCTGAACGGGATGCAGACCATCGGCTACCACGAACACCTTGTCCTGCCGGTGGAAATCACGCCACAGGACCCCGCGCTGCCGGTCCGCCTGTCGGTCGAGGTCGAGCTTGGGGTCTGCGACGAAATCTGCCTGCCGGCCAGCTTGTCCCTGAACTCCGACCTTTCCCCGCCGGGCGAACCGGACTCGGCGATCCAGACCGCCCTGACCAGGCGCGCGGCAACCGCCGGCGAGGCCGGGGTGACCGGCGTTGCCTGCCTGGTCGACCCGATCTCCGACGGCCTGCGCGTGACCGCCACGGTCCGGATGCCCGATCCCGGCCGACCAGAAGTTGTCGCCTTCGAAACCGCCGACCGCGAGGTCTGGGTGGCCGAGGCCGTCACCGAACGCCGGGGTGGCGAGCTGATCAGCATCACCGAACTCGTCCCCCCCAGCGGGCAACCCTTCGCGCTGGACCGCTCGGACATCACCATGACCATCCTGGCCGCCAACGGCGCGGTCGAGGTGATCGGCTGCCCCGCGCCATAAGTCGCCGGCTTGTGGCGGGGCCAGAGCGGGCCTAGTCTTGCCGCATGGGAATCGCCGCCAACATCGCCGAGGATTGGCACGCCGCTCTGGCAGCGCTGGCCTGGCAGGTCGATGCGGGAGCGGACGAGACCATCCTCGATGCCCCGCTCAACCGGTATGACCTGCCCGCCGAAGCCCCGAAGCCCTTGGCTGCAAAGGCTTTCTCGTCCTCCGCCTTGCCGGTGGCGTCTGGCGCGGCAGATCCGGTCGCAGTGGCCAGGTCAGCAGCGGACCAGGCCGGAACGCTGGCGGCTCTGCAGGCGGCGCTGACCGCCTTCGAGCACTGCGACCTGAAGCGGGGTGCGCGGAACACCGTCTTTTCCGATGGCAACCCCAAGGCCAGGGTCCTGATCCTGGGCGAAGCTCCCGGCGCCGAGGAAGACCGCGAGGGCCGCCCCTTTGTCGGTCGTGCCGGGCAGCTGCTGGACCGCATGTTTGCGGCAATCGGCCTGTCCCGCACGTCGGCGGATGCGGAAAGCGCGCTTTACATCACCAATGTCCTGCCCTGGCGCCCCCCCGGCAACCGCGACCCCGAACCGGCGGAAATCGCGATGCTGCTGCCCTTTGTCGAGCGTCACATCGCCCTGGTCGATCCGGAGGTGATCGTGGTGGTCGGCAATACGCCCCTGTTCGCGCTGACCGGAACCAAGGGCATCCTGCGGGCGCGGGGCACCTGGGCGCAAACGCTTGGAAAACCCATGCTGCCCATGACCCATCCGGCCTATCTTCTGCGCAACCCGGCGGCCAAGCGCGAGGCCTGGGCCGACCTGTTGTCGCTGCAGGCAAGGCTGCGCTGATGCTGCCGGTCGAGCCCCTGGTCCTGCTGGCCTTCATTCCGGCCGCCGTTGCGCTGAACCTCACGCCGGGGGCAGACATGATGTTCTGTCTGGGCCAGGGCCTGAAATCGGGACGCCGCGCCGCGATGGCGGCGAATTTCGGGATTGCCGTGGGTGGGATGGTCCATACGCTGCTGGCCGCACTTGGCCTTGGCGCATTGGTCACGGCCCACCCGGCAGCCTTCGAGGTGATCCGCTGGCTGGGCGTGGGCTATCTGCTCTGGCTTGCTTTCGGTGCCTTGCGCGCGTCACCCTTTGCGGCCGAGGTGCGGGTTTCGCCGTCCTCTGCCGGGCGGGCCTTCTGGCAGGGTCTGGCTGTCAACCTGTTGAATCCGAAAGTGATCCTGTTCATCCTTGCCTTCCTGCCGCAGTTCGTCGACCCCTCGGGCGCGATCCTGCCGCAGTTCCTGACGCTGGGCCTGGTGTTCTCGTTCGGTGGCTTGATGGTCAACGGGGCAGTGGGGTTTTTCGCCGGGTCCATCGGCCAGCGCCTTGCCCGGTCGGCGGGGTTTGCAAGGTGGCTTTCGTGGATCAGCGCCACCATCTTCGGCGCGCTGGCCCTGCGGCTGGCCCTGATGCCAAGGAACTGACATGTCCCGCATCGACGACACGCTGCCATTCCACCCGGTCCGCATCGCCGTCCTGACCGTCAGTGACACCCGCACGCCAGAGACGGACAAGTCCGGCGACACGCTGGTCGCCCGGCTGACCGAGGCCGGGCATGTCCTTGCCGGTCGCGACATCGTCCCCGACGACCGCCCTGCCATCGTGGCCCGCCTGAAGGCCTGGATCGCCGACCCTGCGGTCGACGTGATCCTGACCACCGGCGGCACCGGCCTGACCGGCCGCGATGTCACCGTGGAGGCCCACCGCGAGGTCTATGAAAAAGAGATCGAGGCCTTTGGCACCGTCTTCACCATCGTCTCGATGCAGAAGATCGGCACCAGCGCCGTGCAAAGCCGCGCGACGGGGGGCGTGGCGGGGGGCACCTACCTGTTCGCGCTTCCGGGCAGCCCCGGCGCCTGCCGCGATGCCTGGGACGAGATCCTGAAACCCCAGCTCGACAGCCGCCACCGCCCCTGCAACTTCGTCGAGATCATGCCCCGCCTGGAAGAGCATCTGAAGCGCAAGTGACGCCTCCTCATGCGCCTTCGGCTTTTCGTCGGGAGGGCGCGAGGAGGGACGAAGTCCACGACGAGCCTTTCGCTTGCCGCGCCCCCCGGCCTTTGCGATAGAGAGGCAAACCGGAGATCAGACCGGAGAGGGGACGAGACATGGCCTTCCGCGCCCGCCATCTGCTGGGGATCGAGCATCTCGCGCCGCTGGAGATCACCACCATCCTCGATCTGGCCGACCGTTACGTGGATCTGAACCGCCGCACGGTGAAGCAGTCCGACGTGCTGGCCGGGATGACGCAGATCAACCTCTTCTTCGAGAACTCCACCCGCACGCAATCGTCATTTGAGCTGGCCGGGAAAAGGCTCGGGGCGGACGTGATGAACATGTCGGTGGCGAATTCGTCGGTGAAGAAGGGGGAAACCCTGATCGACACCGCGATGACGCTGAACGCGATGCACCCGGACCTTCTGGTGGTGCGACATGGGGCGAGCGGGGCCGTCAACCTTCTGGCGCAGAAGGTCGATTGCGCCGTCCTGAACGCGGGCGACGGGCGGCACGAGCATCCGACGCAGGCGCTTTTGGACGCGCTGACCATCCGCCGCGCCAAGGGCCG
>PNNE01000300.1 GCA_013824055.1 Rhodobacter sp.
GCCGCGGCCGCCGTTTCGGCCGCCAGGATCTTCGCCCGACGCGCCTCGTCCATCGCCAGAATCCCTGCCGACATCGGTGCCAGTCCGCGACGCGCCAGCGCCGAATCGAACGCGGCCGGGTTTTCGCGGATGAAGCGGATATCGTGCATGGCAGACCTCGGCAGAACGGTACGCCGGCGCTTATGCCCGATATCAGGGCAGGGGGGAAGCCGTCGCCCCCAAAGGTCGCCCCCAAAGGTCGCCCGATGTGACGCCCGGATTGCGAACCGCTTGCCCCCTCTGGCAATGCGCCGCGAAAGGCCTTACATCAGCCGACAATCTCGAAGGTGGGTGGCAAGACCGACCCTCCGACCCCGCAGGAAAGGATGCCCATGTTTGTCACCCCCGCTTTCGCCCAGGACGCCGCAGCCGCGCCCGGTGGCGCCGCCGTCTTCGCGCAGTTTCTGCCGATCATCCTGATCTTCGTGATCTTCTACTTCCTGCTGATCCGCCCGCAGCAGAAGAAGATGAAGGACCACCGCGCGATGGTCGAGGCTCTCCGCCGCGGTGACGAGGTCGTGACCTCGGGTGGCATCGTCGGCAAGGTCTCGAAGGTCCAGGACGACGGCAAGGTCGAGGTCGAGATCGCCGAGGGCGTCAAGGTCAAGGTGATCAAGCACACGATCACCCAGGTCCTGAGCAAGACCGAACCGGCGACGAACTGAGTCCGACCCATGGAATCGATGGCGCTGTGGAAGCGCGTTCTCATCCTGTTGGTCTGCGGCTGGGGTATCCTGGCAGCGGTCCCGAACCTTTTCTACGCGCAGGTCGAACGCCACAATGACGCCGCTGCCGCCATCGAAGCCGCCGGGGGGACCGCGACCCCGGATCAGCAGGCTGCGCTTGCCGAATGGCCTGACTTCCTGCCCTCGGCGCTGATGAACCTTGGCCTCGACCTTCGGGGCGGGGCGCATCTTCTGGCCGAAGTCCAGGTCGAGGACGTCTACAAGACCCGGATGGACGCCCTCTGGCCCGGAGTCCGCGACGCGCTTCGCGACTTGCGTGACCAGGTCGGCGCGGTCCGCCGTGCCCCGTCGCCCGATGACGTGCTGCGCGTCACGCTGTCGAACCCGGAAGGCATGCCCGCCGCACTGGAGGCCGTCCGTGCCCTTGGCTCCAGCGTCGTGACCCTGACCGGGGTCGGGGAAAGCACGATCGACGTCACCTCGGAAGGCAACGACATCGTTGTGCAGCTTTCGGCAGCCGAAAAGCAGGCTACCGACCAGCGCACGATCCAGCAGTCGCTGGAAATCATCCGCCGCCGGGTGGACGAGGCCGGGACCCGTGAACCCACGATCCAGCGCCAGGGCACCGACCGCATCCTGATCCAGGTCCCCGGCATCGGCTCGGCGCAGGAGTTGAAGGCGCTGATCGGCCAGACCGCGCAGCTGACCTTCAACCCCGTCATCAGTCGCACCACCGACGCCGCCGCCGAGCCTGGCCCGCGCAACTTGCTGCTGCCCTCGATGGACGAAGCGGGCGTCTACTACATCGTCGAACAGACCCCCGTCGTTTCGGGCGAGGATCTGGTCGATGCGCAGCCCTCGTTCGACCAGAACGGCCAGCCCGCCGTCAGCTTCCGCTTCGACACCACCGGCGCGCGCGCTTTCGGCGACTACACGGCCGCCAACATCGGCGCCCCCTTCGCCATCGTCCTCGATGACGAGGTGATCTCGGCCCCGGTGATCCAAAGCCACATCCCCGGCGGCTCGGGCATCATCACCGGCAACTTCACTGTCGAGGAATCGACCCGCCTTGCCGTTCTGCTGCGCGCCGGCGCGCTTCCGGCCGAGATGATCTTCCTGGAAGAACGCACCATCGGCCCCGAGCTGGGCCAGGACTCGATCGACGCCGGTCGCACTGCCGCCCTGATCGGCATGGTGGCGGTCGCCATCTACATGGTCGCCTGCTACGGCTTGTTCGGTCTTTTCGCCAACATCGCGCTTGCCATCAACATCGGGCTGATCATGGCGGTCCTCTCGGCCATCGGCGCGACCCTCACGCTTCCGGGCATCGCCGGGATCGTGCTGACGATGGGGATGGCCGTCGACGCCAACGTGCTTATCTTCGAGCGGATGCGCGAAGAGATCCGCGCGGGGTCAAGCACGCGCCGGGTGGTGGAGCAGGGCTTCGACCGCGCCTTCTCGGCCATCATGGACTCGAACGTGACCGGGCTTCTGACCGCGATCATCATGTTCTGGCTGGGGTCCGGGCCGGTGCGCGGCTTTGCGGTGACGATGGGTCTGGGGATTCTGACCTCGATGTTCACGGCCGTCTATGTCACCCGCCTGATTGTCGAGACTTACATCGACTGGAAACGTCCCAAGACGCTTGTGGTCTGACCGGAGGATATGGATATGGCCTGGCGCCTGCGACTGGTTCCCGAAAAGACCAACATCAACTTCTTCGCCATCCAGTGGGTGACGTTCGGCGGCTCGCTCTTTGCGATGGCCGCCTCGGTGGTGCTGATCCTGACGATGGGGCTGAACTTCGGCATCGACTTCCGGGGCGGGACCACGATCCGCACCGAATCCACCCAGGTGGTGGACGTCGCCGTCTACCGCGAGGCGCTGTCCGGCATCGACGCGGGCGATGTCTCGATCACCGAAGTGTTCGATCCGTCCTTCCGCGACGACCAGCATGTCGCGATGATCCGCCTCTCGGCGCGTGAGGGCGAGGAATCCGTAACCCCCGAAGTCATAGCCGAGGTCGAGGCCGCCCTGCGGACGGTCGATCCTGCCATCACCTTCCCGGCGGTCGAATCCGTCGGTCCGAAAGTCAGCCAGGAGCTGATAACCTCGGCGCTTCTTGCGGTGCTGGCCGGGGCCGTGGGCATCCTGGCCTATGTCTGGGTCCGTTTCGAATGGCAGTTCGCCGTGGGCACCGTGGCCGCGATCATCCATGACGTGCTGGTGACCGTGGGCATCTTCGTCCTCTTCCAGATCAAGTTCGACCTGACCATCGTCGCGGCGCTCTTGACCATTCTAGGCTACTCGGTCAACGACACGGTCGTCATCTTCGACCGGCTCCGGGAAAATATGGCCAAATACAAGCAGATGCCCCTGCGTGAGATGATGAACCTCACTGCGAACGAAACCCTGTCGCGGACGATCATGACCGCTTCGACCGCCTTCATCTCGCTTTTGGTCCTGTTCATCTTTGGCGGCGACGTCATCCGCGGCTTCGTCTTCGCGATGCTGCTGGGCGTGGTCCTCGGCACCTACTCGACGCTCTACATGGCCAAGAACATCGTGCTCATGCTGGGTGTGGACCGCGGTGACAAGACGAAGAAGCCGGGCAGTGGCGAATTCGCCAACGTGGACGCGTAAGGGGGCCTGATGCGGCTGACCGAGGTCACCTACGGCACCGCCAAGGCGATCGAGGGCTACGGCCCCGGCTTCTTCCGCGTCGCCGGGCACATCTTTCGCGGCGCATGCCTGATCACGCCCTGGGACGCCGGTCCCTGGGGCGGCTTCGAGGATACCGCCGCGCCGCTTAGCCTTGCGGACAGGATCGACGTTCTCTTCGTCGGCACCGGCGCCGGCATCGCCCATGTGCCCGCCACCTTCCGCGCGGCGCTGGAAGGCCAGGGGATCGGGGTCGAGGTCATGGCCTCTCCCACCGCCGCCCGCACCTACAACGTCCTTCTCGGCGAAGGCCGCCGGGTCGCCGTGGCCTTGCTGCCGGTCGACTAGGGCTGGTCCCGGCTTCGGCGGTTTGGCTGGCTGGGATCAGCCATGTGCGCGGCACTGGTCCAAGCGTGACCGGCTTGCCGGGCAGTTCATGGCGCATGTGGACGGATA
>PNNE01000456.1 GCA_013824055.1 Rhodobacter sp.
ATGGACGCGGACGTCCGCGAGGCCATCGCCCGGCACGGCATCCGCAACGCCCTGCTGACCTCGGTCGCGCCCACCGGGACGATCTCGCTTTATGCCGGGAACGTCAGTTCCGGGATCGAGCCGGTCTTTGCCTATGCCTACACCCGCAAGGTCCTGCAGCCCGATGGCAGCCGCACCGAGGAGGAGGTCGTCGACTATGCCGTCCGTCTCTGGCGGGAAAAGCACGGCGACGCGCCCCTGCCCGACCATTTCGTCAACGCCCAGACCCTGCCGCCGCTGGACCATGTGCGGATGCAGGCAGCGGCGCAGAAATGGGTGGATTCGTCGATCTCCAAGACCATCAACTGCCCCGAGGACATCAGCTTTGACGATTTCTCGCAGGTCTACATGGCCGCCTGGGACCAGGGCTGCAAGGGCTGCACGACCTATCGGCCCAACGACGTGACGGGGTCGGTCCTGACCGTGTCCGAGACGTCGGACAGGGCGCCGGGGGAGGCCCCGGATCAGGTCCGGGGCTGGCTCCCGGATCAGGTCCGGGGCGGGGTCTCTTCGGGTGAGGTCGTGTATCTGTCCGAGCCTTTGGACCGTCCCGCAGCCCTTGAGGGCCAGACCTACAAGGTGAAATGGCCGGGGTCCGAGCACGCGCTTTACATCACGATCAACGACATCGTCATCGCCGGGCACCGCCGTCCGTTCGAGGTGTTCATCAACTCCAAGAACATGGAGCATTTCGCCTGGACCGTGGCTTTGACGCGGATGATTTCTGCGGTGTTCCGGCGCGGAGGCGATATTTCCTTTGTGGTCGAGGAGCTGAAAGCCGTCTTCGACCCCCGCGGCGGGGCCTGGATGGAGGGGCGCTACATCCCGTCCATTCTGGCCGCCATCGGCGGGGTGATCGAACGCCACCTGATCGACATCGGCTTTATCGAGGGCGAGGGGCTGGGCCTGAAATCCGACCCCAAGGCCGAACTGCTGCGGGTCGGAGAGGCCCCGCGCGGCAAGGCTTGTCCGGCCTGTGGCAGCTATGATCTGCGGATGGTGGAGGGGTGCCTGACCTGCGGGTCATGCGGGCATTCGAAGTGCGGGTGAGGGAATCTTGACATTCTGCGTGACAGTGTCTGCATGATCTGGTACTTTTAACGCGTCACGTGACTGTTGACTAAGGCGCTCAAGGATCGTCATGTGGCTGGATGCTGGACCCAGATAGAATTCGCAGCCGAGACCTGAGACGCCTTGTCGAGAAAGGCGACGCATCAGGGATTCGGCCAGACTGGCTTCCGAAGGTCAAGCGCATCCTGGCGGCTTTGAACATTGCCGTTTCGCCAGAGGAGCTGAACCTTCCCGGCTATGGCTGGCACAAACTGAAGGGGGATCGCGACGGAACCTTTTCCGTCCTGGTCTCGAAGAACTGGAGAGTGACGTTCAGGTGGGACGAGCATGGCCCGCATGACGTCGAGCTGGAGGACTATCATGGAAAGTAAGGCGGGAGAGTTGGGTTTCGAGCCTCCGCACCCCGGGGAGTATATCAAGGAAGATATTCTTCCCGCGCTGGACATGAATGCCACCCAGCTGGCGGAACATCTGGGCGTGTCAAAGCAGACTGTGTCCAACATCCTGAACGGCAAGCGTCCGCTTTCGACGGACATGGCCGTTCGCCTTGGCAAGGCGTTCAAGAACGGTGGTCGGTTCTGGCTGGCGCTCCAGATCCAGCATGATCTTTGGCACGCCGAGCGGAAGGGCGGCGCGCCAGTCAAGCCAATCGACTGGAGCGACCGGGCCGCTTGATCGCTATTTGACCCCATTCGCCCGCGCGACGAAATCCGTCAGGTGGGGCACGTAGTCCTCCGGCCCCGCGCCGCCCTGCGCCACCGCCCCGGCGAAGCTGTTCTTCGCGGCGCTCGCCATCGTGGTGGTGACGGTGGCGGCGTTGGCCATGCTCTCCAGATAGCGCAGGTCCTTGTAGGCGTTCGACAGGGTGAAGCGGTGGGCCTCGCGGTTGCCCTCCAGCGCGTAGCCCATGAAGGTCTGGTAAAAGCCGCAGTCCATCCGGCCGCCGCGGATCACGCTGTCGAACGTGGCGGTGGAGATGCCGACCTTGGCAGCGACGGCCAGCGCCTCGGCATAGATCGCGGCATAGCCGAGCGAGAGGAAGTTGTTCAAAAGCTTCATCCGGTGGCCGTCGCCGACGCGGCCGATGTGGACGATCTTCCCGGCCCAGGTGGCGATGACGGGCTGGATGCGGGCGAAGATCGCGTCGTCAGCGCCGACCATGCAGTCGAGCGTGCCCTCCCACGCCTCTTTCGGGGTGCGGGAGAGGGGGGCGTCGGCGAAGTGGATGCCTTTGGTGGCGAGGTCGGTGGCGAGGCGCTCGGTGACGGTGGGGTCAGAGGTGGAGCAGTCGACGATCACGCTGCCGGGTTTGAGGTGGGGGGTCATCCGCGCCACGGCCTCGGCCACTTGGGGGGAGCCGGGAAGGGTCAGGAAGATGATCGTTGACCGGGCGGCGAGGTCTTCGAGGCTGGCCTCGACAGCGCCCCTGCCGATCAGGTCATCGACGGGCGCGCGGTTGCGGTGGGCCGTGACGGTCAGGGGGTAGCCCTTGGTCACGATGTTCTTCGCCATGCCGTGGCCCATCAGGCCGGTTCCGACAAAGCCGATGTGTTCCTGGGTCATCTGGGTCTCCTTTGCGGGCAGAGTGCGGCAGCGGCGCCCTGTTGACAATCGGGCTTGCTCGGGGACGACTGAGGCCGATCAAAAGGGAGGTCCACATGTTCCGCGCGCTGGTTCTGGAGAAGGAAGGCGATGCCGCCGTCGCCCATGTGCGAGAGCTGGACGAAAGCGCCTTGCCCGCCGGGGATGTGACGGTGGCGGTCGAGTATTCGACGCTGAACTACAAGGACGGGCTGGCCTTGTCGCCGAACGGCGGGGGGATCGTGCGGACCTGGCCGCATGTGGCGGGGATCGACTTTGCCGGGACGGTCGAGGCGTCGGACGATGCGCGCTACAAGCCGGGCGACAAGGTGGTGCTGACCGGCTGGCGGGTGGGAGAGGTGCATTGGGGCGGCTACGCCCAGAAGGCGCGGGTCAAGGCGGACTGGCTGGTGCCGCTGCCCGGCGGTCTGACGACACGGGCCGCGATGGCGGTGGGGACGGCGGGGTTCACGGCGATGCTGGCGGTGATGGCGCTGGAGGAACATGGGTTGACGCCCGCCAAGGGTGAGGTGCTGGTGACGGGCGCCTCGGGTGGCGTGGGGTCGGTGGCGGTCGCGGTGCTGGCGAAGCTTGGCTATCAGGTCGCGGCGGTGACGGGGCGGGCGGAGACGGAAGCGTATCTGCGCGACCTTGGGGCCTCGCGGATCGTGCCGCGGGCGGAGCTGGCAGAGGTGGTGAAGCGGCCGCTGGAGACCGAGACCTGGGCGGGCTGCGTCGATGCCGTGGGTGGGGCAATGCTGGCGCGGGTGCTGGGGCAGATGAAATACGGCGCCTCGGTCGCGGCGGTGGGGCTGGCGGGGGGAGCGGCGTTGCCGGCCTCGGTGATCCCGTTCCTGCTGCGGGGGGTGAACCTCTTGGGGATCGATTCCGTGACGGTCCCCTATGAGCGGCGGGTGAAGGCCTGGGGGCGGGTGGTGTCGGACTTGGCCGTGGAAAAGCTGGAGGCGATGGTGCGGCCGGCGATGCTGGCGGACCTGCCGGAGTTGGGGGCGGCGATCCTGCAGGGGGGCGTGCAGGGCCGGGTGGTGGTGGATGTGAACGGGTGAAAGCACCTCTGCCTGCCGAGGCAGTCAAGGGCGCGGCGAGGGGGCGCCCGTTCGCGCGGTTGCT
>PNNE01000143.1 GCA_013824055.1 Rhodobacter sp.
CCGTGGCTGCCTTCGGCGATGTGCCAGTCGACAAGTTTCTTCAGCGTCACCAGATCCAGTTCGCCGTTCTTGAACGGCGTCACCAGGGCAGGAAGGGACCCTCTGATCATGACGCTTCTCCTTTGATGGGCGATATTGCCCGCAAGCGCGCTTCTCATAGCGGCTGGCAGGGCCAAAGCCAAGTCTTGCGCACTGACGCAGTCGTGGGTTGTCCACCGGCGGGCAGTCAGGCAGATTCGGCGCCATGAGCAGCAAGAACATGATCCGGGCGCTGGTCCTGGCCTTTGGCCTCCAGACGCTTCCGGCAGGAGCAGACACGACACAGGCGATGCGGACAGCCCTGGAGCTGGCCGCTGGCAAGGATTGGGACGGCGCGCTTGCCGTGGCGCCGTCAGGCGTGGGGCGCGACGTCATCGCATGGCAGCGGCTTCGGGCGGGCGAAGGGCGGCTGGGCGAGTACGAAGAGTTCCTGCAGCGCCGCCCGGACTGGCCCGGCCTGCGGCTCTTGCGCGAAAAGGGCGAGGACGCGGTGGCGCGGTCCACCGACCCCGCCCGCGTGATTGCCTGGTTCCAGGCCGCACCGGCGCAAACCGGGACCGGAGCCATCGCGCATGTCCGGGCGCTGCAGGCCGCCGGCCGCGCTGCCGATGCCGAGACCGAGGCGATGCGGGCCTGGTCCAGCCTGCCCTTTGCCCCGGACCAGGAGCAAGAGCTGATCGGCCTTGTCCCCGAAGGCGTGGGCTTCGTCCATGAGCTGCGTCTGAATACCCTGCTCTGGGAAGGGCGCAGGGGCGAGGCCGAGCGGATGCTGCCCCGCGTGTCCGCGGACTTGCAGGCGCTGGCCCGGGCGCGGATTGCGCTGCAAGGCGAAGGCAACGGCGTCACCGCGCTGATCGAAGCCGTGCCGAAGTCGCGCGCCGACGATCCGGGTCTTGCCCATGACCGCTTCATCTGGCGGATGAAGCGCGAGCTTTACGACGAGGCGGCCGAGCTGATCCTGGACCGCTCCACCTCGGCCGAGGCGCTGGGACGCCCCGAAGCCTGGGCCGAACGCCGCGCCATCCTGGCGCGCTACCTGATGCGGAACGGCCGGACGCAAGAGGCCTACCGGATCGCCGCCAACCACCATATCCCGGCGGGCGGCGGTGCCTCGGCCTATGCCGACCTTGAATTCCTGGCGGGCTTCATCGCGCTGCGCAAGCTGGGCGACGCGGCGACGGCAGAGACGCATTTCCGGCATCTGCTTGCCGGCGTTTCGACTCCGATCAGCCTGGCGCGGGCGCATTACTGGATCGGTCGGGCGCAAGAGGCCGCCGGCAAGGAGGCAACCGCAAGCTACAGGGCGGCGGCGGCCCATCAGACCGCCTATTACGGCCTTCTGGCCGCCGAACGGCTGGGCCTGTCGCTGGACGCCAGTCTTCTTGCACGGCCTGCAACCCCGGACTGGCAGAGCGCGGGCTTCACCCAATCTTCGGTCCTTGCCGCCGCGCAGCTGCTGCTGAAAGCCGGCGACCTGCCGCTGGCCAGGCGGTTCCTGCTGCATCTGGGCGAGGGCCTTGATGACACCGGCATCGCCCAGCTGGCCGACATGACCCTGGCCTGGAACGAGCCGCACCTGGCGGTTCTGGTCGCAAAGCAGGCGGCAGAGCGCGGGCTGATCCTGCCGCATGCCTATTTCCCGATCCCGGAGTTTGTGCCGGACGGGCTGAAGGTCAGCCGGGCGCTGGCCTTGTCGATTGCCCGGCGGGAAAGCGAGTTCGACCCGGCTGCGCGGTCGTCAGCCGATGCGCGCGGGCTGATGCAGGTCCTGCCCGGAACGGCGAAACTCATGGCCGCCAAGCTTGGAAAACCCTTCGACGCCGGCAAACTGATCTCCGACCCCGCCTACAATGTCGCGATGGGCGCGGCCTATCTTGCCGAAATGGCCGAGGAGTTCGGGCCGTCGATCGCGCTGATCGCCTCGGGCTACAACGCCGGCCCTGGCCGCCCGCGCCGCTGGATCGGCGAATTCGGCGACCCGCGTCGCGCGGATGTGGACGTGGTCGACTGGGTCGAGACCATCCCCTTCGCCGAGACGCGGACCTATGTCATGCGGGTGGCCGAGGGCGTGGTCATCTACCGGGCCAAGCTGAAGGGCGCGGTGGGGCCGGTCAGGATCACGGACGAACTGAAAGGGTAGGTGGGCAGATTGCCCACCCTACAAGCCGTGCGGAGGGTTAGCCCTTGTGCCGCATCTCCAGCTGCGCCAGCCGGACCTGGCGCAGCGCCTCGACCAGAAGCGCGGTCAGCAGGCCGAAGCTGAGCAGGCCATTCACCGCAGCCATCGCCGCGAAGATGCGCCATTCCTGCCTGGGCAGGACATCCCCCAGCCCCAGGGTCGAGAAGGCCTCGATCGCGTAGTAGAGCGATTCCTCCATCGACCTGAAGACCCCGATTTCGAACAGCACATAGGCCCAGATCCAGATGTTCACGGTCAGCACCAGCAGCACCCAGATCCCCACGGCCACCAGCAGGACTACCAGCTTGGGGCGCTGCGGCGGACGGATCAGCCAGGGATGCGCCACCCGAAAGGCGCTTTCCAGGACCAGGGCGGCCACGGCCATGACCAGAACGTTCAGGACCAGCAGCGCCCCGAGCCCAGCGCGATTTGCAGTAACATGGCGTGCCTTCTGGACTAAGCCTGCCCCAGACCTTATCTGACGATCATCATGGTGGCCAAGTCCGATCCCAACTCCAAGCTGATCGCCGAGAACCGGCGGGCGCGCTTCGACTACAGCATCGAGAGCGATCTCGAGGCTGGCATCATGCTGTTCGGGTCCGAGGTGAAAAGCCTGCGCCAGGGCGGGTCGAACATCGCGGAAAGCTATGCCTCGGTCGAGGGCGGCGAGTTGTGGCTGATCAACGGCTACATCGCGCCCTACCTGCAGGCCAGGACCTTCGGGCATGACGAACGCCGTCGGCGCAAGCTTCTGGTGTCGAAGAAAGAGCTTTCCCGCCTGTGGAGCGCGGTGGGCCGCGAGGGCATGACCATCGTGCCGATGAAGATGTACTTCAACGACCGCGGCATCGTGAAACTGAAACTGGGGATCGCCAAGGGCAAGAAGCTGGCCGACAAGCGCGAGACCAGCGCCAAGCGGGACTGGGACCGCGACAAGGCCCGGCTCCTGAAGCAGAACAGCCGCGGCTGAAACTGCACTTATCGAACATTTCTTGCCGGACCTGCGACAGTGTGGCACAGTTTCGCCTACCGGACAGCCACGTCCGGGGGACAAGCCGGGCAAACCCGGTACGGGAACCGGCGGACAGTGGGAGTGACGGGCAATGGAACTGATCATCCAGATCATTGCAGGCCTCTTGGGCGGCAATGCGGTGGGGGCCGGGGCGAAGACCCTCAGCCTCGGGACGGCGGGCAACTCGGTCGTGGGCGGCGTCGGCGGCCTGCTTGGCGGCCTTCTGGCCGGTACGCTGGCCGGTGAAGGCGGGGCGGCGATCGACTTTTCGAACCTCGACATGGGCGCGCTGGTCCAGTCGGTGGCTGGCGGCGGCATCGGCGGTGCGATCCTGACGGTGATCGTCGGCATGGTGAAGAAGACCCTGGCCAAGTAACACCCCCGGCGCGGGGGCGCGGGGGCGCGGGGGCGCTGCGTCTCCGCGCCACTGGCCTGCCTGCAGCCTGGGCAAGTTTCCGCCAGTATCCTCGTGCTAGCGCACCCCACGGTTGCGAAATCCCGGCTATTGTGCCATTATCTTCAACAGTGCGGTGGCGTTTGGCCGTTGCGCTGAGCTGTATCCAATACCTCAGACCA
>PNNE01000394.1 GCA_013824055.1 Rhodobacter sp.
GGCGCCGTCCCCGCCGATGAAATCGACGGCGACGAGGTCGTGATCGTCTCGGAATACGATCCCTTCGGGTGAGGCTTCGGCCTCACTTCCCGCAGGCATGCGGACGGAGCAGGTGCGCCTTCGGCCTGTTTAAAAATCACGCGATCTTCGAAACCAATCCAAGGTGCGCCACTCGTCGGCTTGGCGCCAAACTTTTTGCATGTACTTTACGTGGGGGTCGATCTTTCGTGAAATGCCGGCTTGCCTCAAATACAGCCGTCCGATTGAAGCAACACGGCTGAAGGAAACATCCGCTACTTGTAAGTCCGTTGACCAAGCGCGTCCTTGGTTCTATCCAAGGTTCCGATGGTGTTCCGGTTCCGTGAGGAACTGGGCTGAAAAGGGAACGCGGTGAGGTGTAGCCATCAGGCGCCGATGCCGCGACTGCCCCCGCAACTGTAAGCGGTGAGCCATCCTGCGTTGACCACTGGCGCCACTTGCGCCGGGAAGGGGCAGGAGCGGCCGTGACCCGCGAGTCAGGAGACCTGCCATCTTGTTCAACCTCAACCCGGGCGGGGTGTCCCGGAAGGAGCGACAGGATGACGAACCGGCCCTGCGAATATGCAGTCCCGAGTGACATATCTGGTCGACCACGGCCCCGCCCCCTGGCGCAGGGGCAGCGATGGCCAGTCATACCTATATCCTGACCCTTCTCGATCCCTGTCCGCAGACCGGGCGCCCTTGCGAAGTCGCGCAGACCCTGCTTGAGACGCTTGCTTCGGCTGTAGTGCAGGCAGGAGATGCTGTTGGCTCGGGGATTAGCCTGAACGGCGTCGCTGAAACACATGTCTGCGGTCGTACATGTCATCTGCATTGGACAGGCTCGAGTGAGATCATCGAGGTTAGCCTTCCCGCCCCCGGTCGAGCCTTACGCGCCGAACGTTTGCCAAGTCACCTGTCATGAAAACCTACCTTGGACTTGAAGACTACACTTGTCTCCTGCGGCGGAGAGATCCGTGAGCAGTTGCTTTCCCCCCGAACGCATCGTCTGCCTGACCGAGGAAACGGTCGAGACGCTTTACCTGCTGGGGGCCGAGGCGCGCATCGTCGGTGTCACCGGCTATGCCGTGCGGCCCCCGCAGGTGCGGCGCGAGAAGCCGCGCGTGGGTGCCTTCACCAGCGCCGAGATCCCGAAAATCCTTGCTCTCGATCCCGATCTGGTCCTGTGCTTTTCCGACCTTCAGGCCGGGATCGCGGCCGACCTGATGGGCGCGGGCGTGGCCGTGATGGGGTTCAACCAGCGCGATGTGGCGGGCATCCTCGGGATGATCCGGCATCTCGGCGCGCTGGTTGGCCGGGGCCTGCAGGCGGGACGACTGGCCGACCATTATGAGGCCGAGCTGGATCGGATAGCGGAACGTGCCCCTACACGCCGGCCCGTGGTTTATTTCGAGGAATGGGACGAACCGATGATCTCCGGCATCCGCTGGGTGTCGGAGCTAATCGCCGTTGCTGGCGGGCAGGATGCGTTCGAGGTGCTGTCCCGCCAGCCCCTTGCCCGGGACCGGATCGTGACCTCGGATCAGGTCATCGCGGCGCAGCCCGACATCATCATCGCCTCGTGGTGCGGGAAAAAGGTTCGACCCGAAGCCATCGCCGCCCGCCCCGGCTGGGAATCGATTCCGGCCGTTCGTGCGGGACGAATCGTCGAGATCAAGTCACCCCTGATCCTGCAACCCGGCCCCGCCGCCCTGACCGACGGCCTGCGCGCCCTGCGTGCCGCCATTGCCACCGCAAAGGTTCCCGTATGACCCTCCCGCCCGACATGGTAATGCCCGTTCTGGCCCCCACCGTCAGCCCTTGTACCGGCATTTGCAGGATCGACGAGGCGAGCCAGCTCTGCCTTGGCTGCGCCCGCAGCACCGACGAAATTGCGGTCTGGCGCGGGGCCGAGCCTGCCTTTCGCGCCGCCGTCTGGGCAGATCTCCCTGCCCGCTTTGCCCGGTTGGGTATCGCAGCACGGCGCCAGCCCTGGGATGAACCGCGCTTGCGCGAGGAGGTCTCGGCGCGCATCGCAGGCGGCTGGACCGTGGTTCTGGGTGTCGTCGGTGCGGTGGCCGAGTTCCGGCCCGTCGCGGGCGAAGTTGTGACAATCACGTGGGACGGTCCGGCACTGGTTGCCCGTACGCCGGGCGGAGCATTGCGGCTTAGCCTCGACGACCGGGTGCGGGCTTTGGCCTTCCCGCAGGCTGAAGGGTCAGAGGTCCTGGCCCTAGCCGTCTTGCGTGAACGCGGCGGGCCGCCGCGGGCGAGTGGACTGACCCCTCTCGGCACCGATCACGAGGCTATCGGTGCCCCCGACCGCATCGCGCCCCTGTTCGACCTCGGCCTTGGCCGCAAGGAGGCCCGGTTCTGCCTGCGTATGGCTCCCGGCCCACTTGCCGACCGGATGAGCGCCGCCGCAGGCACGGAACTTGCTGGACTTCTATCCGCCGAAGGAGCGGCACTGCTGGCGGTCAGTCCGGTCCGGGTCGTGGAAACCGCCCTCGGTCGCGCCGAGGTCGTAACGCCCATCCCACCACCCGGCGGCCGGTCGCCGGACGGTCCCCACACGCATCTGCTGCCCGATCATCTTGCAACCGGGCTTGCCACCCCTGTCTCGCTGCCCGTGCCGCGCGCCTACCTGCCGGGGGCTCTCCTTTATCCGCGACGTTAGCGGAGAATGGTCGGGCGCGCGGAGTTCGGTGTCGGTTTCAGAGCGCGCCAATACCGTCAGGAATGATTATCTGCTATTGCAAGGTGCCGCTGGCGACAGCGGAGAATTGGGAAGCCGGTGGGAAACCGGCACTGCCCCCGCAACGGTGACGGGAGAGGGCGCGACAAGAGCCACTGGGAGGAGCCCGGGAAGGCGTCGCGCACCGGGCTGCAAGGCCCGCTTCCGCAAGTCCGGAAACCAGCCTTGCAGCAGGAACGTCACCCGCGGCGGGCGGTCGGGCGTGCGGCTGGCGGCTGCATGTCCATTTCCCGTCGCTATACAAGCGAACCCCGGCGGGGATGCCGGGAAGCGAGGACAAGATGCTAAACGCCACCGACATCGCGCGGGATATTGCCAATCGCCGCCCGAACCATTCTCTCAGCCACAATCTTTACTGCGATGACGGGGTCTATCGCACCGATCTGGAGCAGATCTGGTACAAGGAGTGGCTGTTCGCCGTCCCGTCGGCGCAGCTGGCCAAGGCCGGGTCCTATGCCACGATGCAAGTCGGCGCCTATCCGATTGTGGTGGTCAAGGGCGCCGACGGAATGATCCGCGCCTTTCACAACGTCTGCCGCCATCGTGGTCAGAAGCTCTGCGCCAAGGCGGAAGGGTCTGCGCCCAAGATCGTCTGCCCCTACCACCAGTGGACCTTCGATCTTGATGGCAAGCTCCTTTACGCCCGCGACATGGGCGAGGGCTTTGACCCGGCCGCCCATAGTCTGAAGAAGGTGCATTGCGCCGATCTGGGCGGCGTCGTCTACATCTGCCTTGCGCAAGTGCCGCCGCCGATCGCCGACCTTGCCCGCACCGCCATGACCTATCTGGCACCGTCAAAGTTGAAGGACGCCAAGGTCGCCTTCTCGTCGACCATCGTCGAGAAGGGCAACTGGAAGCTGGTGATGGAAAACAACCGCGAATGCTATCACTGCAGCGGCAGCCATCCGTCCCTGTGCCGGACCTATTCCGACGACCCGCTGATGACGGTGATGGAGGGGCCGAACGCGGCCTCGCCG
>PNNE01000393.1 GCA_013824055.1 Rhodobacter sp.
GACGGGTCGGCTGACGCCGAATGAATTTGTCGCCGTAACCTCAACCAATATCGCGAAAATCCTGAATTGCTACCCGAAGAAGGGCGCGGTTCTGGTCGGGGCGGATGCCGACCTGGTGGTCTGGGACCCGGAAAAGACCAAGACCATCGCCGCGGACAGGCAGCAGTCCAAGATCGACTACAACGTGTTCGAGGGCCACCGGGTGAAGGGCTTGCCGCGCTTTACCCTCACTCGCGGCCAGGTGGCGATCCACGACGGCGAAGTGCGCACGCAAGAAGGCCACGGGCGTTTCGTCGCGCGTGAGCCCCGCCCGGCGATCAACCGCGCGCTGACCCAGTGGAAGGACCTGACCGCGCCGCGTCCGGTGGAGCGGACGGGAATCCCGGCGACGGGGGTGTAAGGGTGTCAGGGCTCCCCTTGTTCGCTTTCCTCGTCGTCCCGTTTGGTGGGGGTGAAAGCGATGACAGGGGTGTCAAAATAGACCTCTTCCAGGTCCTCGGGGGTGGGAGCAAAGGCGAGGGTCGTCTGCAAGGCGTGCGTAAGCATGGCGGTCCTCCTTCTCGACCCGAGGTGGGGGTGGGGCTCGGCAGGTGCAAGTATTGCAGCGGCGAGCAACGGGAAAGTGAAGGGGAGGCGGCGTGAAGGACGCAACGAGCCAGCCGGTGATCGAGGCGAAGGGGCTGAACCTGGTGTTCCAGACCGCCGACGGTCCGGTTCAGGCGTTGAAGGATGTGAACCTGGCGATCAACCAGGGCGATTTCGTCAGCTTCATCGGGCCAAGCGGGTGCGGGAAGACAACCTTCCTGCGGGCCATCGCGGCGCTGGAGCATCCGACCGGCGGGACCTTGACGGTCAACGGCATGACCCCGGACGAGGCGCGCCGGAAGCGGGCCTATGGCTATGTCTTTCAGGCCGCCGGGCTGTATCCGTGGCGGACCATTGCGGGGAACGTCAGATTACCCCTTGAAATCATGGGATTTTCCAGGGCCGAGCAGGACGAGCGGACCGAGGCCGTGCTGGACCTTGTCGAGTTGAAGGGGTTCGGCAAGAAGTTCCCCTGGCAGCTTTCCGGGGGCATGCAGCAGCGGGCCAGCATCGCCCGCGCCCTGGCCTTCGATGCGGATATCCTGCTGATGGACGAACCCTTTGGCGCGCTCGATGAAATCGTGCGCGACCGGTTGAACGAAGAGCTGCTGAAGCTTTGGGCGCGCACCGGGAAAACCATCGGTTTCGTGACCCATTCGATCCCCGAGGCGGTGTATCTGTCGACCAGGATCGTGGTCATGTCCCCCCGTCCGGGGCGGATCACCGACGTCATCGATTCGCCGCTCCCGAAAGAGCGCCCCCTGGATATCCGCGACAGCCGCGAGTTCATCGAGATCGCCCACCGGGTGCGGGAGGGGCTGCGGGCCGGGCATCATGACGACTAGGTGGGCCAAAGCCGCCGGGTGGACCACAGTCGCTGGGCGGACCGGAGTGTTCGCGTATCGACCGCGTATATACAACCCGTATGCGGCGTATATACGCAAAGCAGGAGCAGCGGCATGACTGCCATGACCTTCGTCTGGCTTTCTGGGGCAACGGCGGTCTTCGTGGCCGCCAACGCGATCCTCAAGGTCTATGCGACCAAGGGTCAGCTTCCGATCCTGATCGGGGCGCTGGCATTGTTCTGCATCGGCAACTGGCTGATGGTCCAGGTGATGAAGGCGAACGGGCTTGGCCTGGCCATCGCCCTGTCGGCGATCTTCCAGCTGGTTGCAATCTCGGTCCTGGCGATCTTCGTCTTCGGTGAACGCCCGACCAGCCTGCAAATGGCCGGCATGTTGCTTGGGATCGTCGCAGTGGCGATGATCGCCTGGCCGACGGGGGCCAGGGCATGAGCCGCGCGCTGCCCGTGCTGACCGTCCTCGCCGGCATCGTCGTCCTGTGGTACGCGGCCGCGGTCTTGATGAACGCGACCTGGGTCCACGACCAGGCCGAGCGGGCGGGAACGACCGTGACCTGGGCCGAGGTGATCCCGCAGACGATGACGCAGGACCGCCCGCTGCTGCCGCCGCCGCATCAGGTGGGGGCAGAGCTGTGGCAGGGGCTGTTCGGGCAGGCTGTCACCTCGAAGCGCAGCCTTGTCTACCACGCCTATGTGACCTTCAAGGGCACGATGATGGGCTTTGGCCTGGGGATCGTCGCCGGGGTCCTGCTGGCGATGGCGATCGTCCGCTTCCGGGTGATGGACATGAGCGTGATGCCCTGGGCGATCATCAGCCAGACCGTGCCCATCGTGGCCTTGGCGCCGATGATCCTCACGCTGTCCAGTCAGCTGGGACTGGAGGGGCGCGACCTGCCGAAGGCGATCATCGCGGCCTATCTGTCGTTCTTCCCGGTGCTGGTCAGCATGGTGAAGGGGTTGCGCAGCCCGGACCAGATGCAGCTTGATCTGCTCAAGACCTATGGTGCGGGCGAGACGGCGACCTTCCTGAAGCTGCGGCTTCCAGCCTCGATGCCGTATTTCTTCGCCTCGCTGAAGGTGGCGGTCGCGGCAAGCCTGGTCGGGACCATCGTGGGCGAATTGCCGACCGGCGCCATCGAGGGCCTGGGCGCGCGGATGCTGATCGGCTCGCAGTTCGGCGAGCCGCTGATCATGTGGGCGGCGCTGTTTGCGGCGGCGATCCTGGCGGGGCTTCTGATCCTTGTCGTGGGCTTCGTCGAGAGGGCGGCGCGCAAGCGGATGGGGGTGCCGCTGTGACCGCGCTCTGGCTGGCACTGGGGTTCTGGCTGGCGGCCTGGGCGCTGAACGTCTGGCTGGCGGGCAGCCGTCTGTCGCAGACCGGGCCGGGCCGGGCGCTGGTGCCGCTGATCTTCGGCGCGACGGTGCTGGTGCTGTGGGAGGGGCTGGTGCGCGGCCTGGGCGTCGCGCCGGTCATCCTGCCCGCGCCCAGCGTCATCGCGGCCAAGATCGCGGTGGAACTGCCGGTGCTGTGGCAGGACTTCACCCAGACCATCCTGAAGGGGGCGATTCCGGGCTTCCTGATGGGCGCGGGGGCGGCCTTCCTGACCGCCATCGCCATCGACCGCAGCCCCTTTCTGCAGCGCGGCCTGCTGCCCGTCGGCAATTTCGTCGCGGCCCTGCCCATCGTCGGCCTCGCGCCGATCCTGGTGATGTGGTTCGGCTTCGACTGGCAGTCCAAGGCCGCCGTCGTCGTCGTGATGGTCTTCTTCCCGATGCTGGTGAACATCGTGGCGGGGCTTCAGGCCAGCGAGCGGATGCAGCGCGACCTGATGGCGACCTGGGGGGCAAGCTACTGGCAGGCGCTGTGGAAGCTGCGCCTGCCCGCGGCGATGCCCTTCATCTTCAACGGGCTGAAAATTGCATCGACACTGGCCCTGATCGGGGCCATCGTTGCCGAGTTTTTCGGCAGCCCGATCTATGGCATGGGCTTCCGCATCTCGACCGAGGTGGGGCGGCTTGGCCTTGACATGGTTTGGGCCACGATTGCGGTCGCGGCTCTGGCGGGGTCGGTCTTCTACGGACTGATCACGCTGATCGAACGGTGGGTGACATTCTGGCACCCGTCGCAACGGCATTAACAAGAGCCCCGAGCGCGGGCGCAACACGGGAGAGACGAAGATGAAGAAACTGATGACGGCGGCCTTTCTGGCGGCGATGGCCACCAGCGCCAGTGCCCAGGATGTGAATCTGCAACTCAAGTGGGTCACG
>PNNE01000281.1 GCA_013824055.1 Rhodobacter sp.
TGGCAGTGCGCCGACCGGGCGATGACCTGGATCTTCACCGAATTCGGGATGACCAAGGGCCGGATGCCGCCGGAAACCGCTCGCGATCCCGGCCAGAAGCCGCGCGTCAATCTCCTGGGGCCAATGTATGGCACCTTCAACATGGCCTCGGACCTGGCCGAAATCCGGCGTCTGGTCGAAGGCATCGGGGCCGAGATCAACATGGTGATGCCGCTTGGCGCGCATCTGGCCGAGATGCGGAACCTGGTCAACGCCGACGCCAATGTGGTGATGTACCGCGAGTTCGGGCGGGGTCTGGCCGAATGTCTGGGCAAGCCATATCTGCAGGCGCCCATCGGGCTGGACTCGACGACCCTGTTCCTGCGGACGCTGGGCGAGATGCTGGGGCTGGACCCCGAGCCGTTCATCGAGCGCGAGAAACACTCGACGCTGAAGCCGCTGTGGGACCTGTGGCGGTCGGTCACGCAGGATTTCTTTGCGACGGCCAGCTTCGCCATCGTCGCGAACGAGACCTACACGCGCGGCATCCGCAAGTATCTGGAGGACGACCTGGGCCTGCCCTGCGCCTTTGCGGTGCCGCGGCTTGCCGGGCAGAAGACCAACAACGAAGGCGTGCGCGCGTTGCTGAAGCAGCACCGGCCGCTGATCGTGATGGGGTCGATCAACGAGAAGATGTATCTGGCCGAGCTGAAGGGCGGGCCCGGATCCTTTGGGGGTCCGGCCCCAAGTTTCATCCCCGCCAGCTTCCCCGGCGCCGCGATCCGTCGCGCCACGGGGACGCCGTTCATGGGCTACGCGGGTGCGGTCTATCTGTTGCAGGAAGTGTGCAACGGGTTGTTCGACGCCCTGTTCCACATCTTGCCGCTGGGGTCCGAGATGGACAGCGCCTCGGCCACGCCGACGACGCTGCGCCGCGACATGCCCTGGGACACCGACGCCCAGCTGGCGCTGGACGGCATCCTGCAGCAGCACCCGGTGCTGACCCGCATTTCCGCCGCCCGCAGCCTGCGCGATGCGGCCGAGAAGACCGCGCTCGACCACGGGGCCGAGCGGGTGATCCTGGAATTCGTCGAAACCCTGTCGGGCGCAAGCCCGGCGGGGACGTGACAAGGGGAGAGAAAGCATGAGCGACCAAAGCTACATCAGCCACGTCCATCTCAAGACGCCGCCAAAGCGCACGCCCAGGGCAGAGTATGCCACCTACTTCGGGCTGATCCTGATCCTTGCGCTGCCGGTGCAGTGCCTGGTCTGGCTCGGCTCGGCGATCCGCCACTTCCAGACTACCGGCACAAGGTCCCCTGGCGCGCGCGCTGCGCGACGCCGAGGAGATCACGCCCTCGATCTTCCGCCCCTGAAAAGGCGGATCAGAAGACCCGACGCGGTGCGCCCGCCCGTCCGGTGAAGCCTTCGGGAGGGGCGGGGTGAACCCCCGGCCTTTCCGGACCAGACGGAGCAGCAGTCCGCTGTCCCGTGAACCCAGCCGCAGGGTATGCGGCGTCAGTCAACCCCTTCGGAGGATAACATGGCTGATAAATCCGACCTGAGTTTCACAGGTCTCACCGACGAGCAGGCGCAAGAGCTGCATTCCGTCTACATGAGCGGGCTTTGGCTGTTCACAGTCATCGCCGTGGTTGCTCACCTGGCGGTCTACATCTGGCGTCCGTGGTTCTGAGGAGGAACGAGAAATGTCCAAGTTCTACAAAATCTGGCTGATCTTCGATCCTCGTCGCGTCTTCGTGGCACAGGGCGTCTTCCTGTTCCTCCTGGCGGCAATGATCCACCTCGTGCTGCTCAGCACGCCGGCCTTCAACTGGTTCGAAATCGCGGCAGCCAAGCATGGCTACGTCGCGGCGGAAGCAGCCAGCGAATAAGGTCCTGCATATCGTCGGGGGCGGCGCAGCGATCTGCCCGCCGCCCCTGGCAACCTGACGTCTGACCCACATCCGGCACGCCGACCGCCTGCGCCCGACGGCGGCATTGACCGGCAGAAAAGCGAGAGGGAAGCATGGCACTGCTCAGCTTCGAACGGAAATACCGCGTGCCCGGCGGCACGCTGATCGGGGGCAACCTGTTCGACTTCTGGGTCGGCCCCTTCTATGTCGGGTTCTTCGGGGTCCTGACCTTCTTCTTCGCAGCGCTTGGCACCATGCTGATCCTGTACGGCGCCGTGCTGCAGGGCACCTGGAACCCCTGGCTGATCTCGATCAACCCGCCGCCGGTGGAAATGGGCCTGGCGATGGCGCCGCTGCGCGAAGGCGGGCTTTGGCAGATCATCACGATCTGCGCGATCGGAGCCTTCGTGGCCTGGGCCCTGCGGGAAGTCGAGATCTGCCGCAAGCTTGGCATCGGGTATCATGTGCCCTTCGCCTTCGGTGTCGCGATCTTCGCCTATGTGACCCTGGTGGTGATCCGCCCGGTTCTGATGGGCTCGTGGGGCTATGCCTTCCCTTACGGGATCTGGACGCACCTCGATTGGGTGTCCAACACCGGCTACACCTACGGCAACTTCCACTACAACCCGGCGCACATGCTTGCGGTGAGCTTCTTCTTCACCACGGCGCTGGCGCTTGCCCTGCATGGCGCGCTGATCCTGTCGGCGGCCAACCCTGAAAAGGGCCGCGAAATGCGGACGCCGGATCACGAGGACACCTACTTCCGTGACCTGATCGGCTATTCGGTCGGCACCTTGGGCATCCACCGCCTGGGCCTTCTGTTGGCGCTGAACGCGGGCTTCTGGTCGGCGATCTGCATCGTGATCTCGGGCACGATCTGGTTCGACCAATGGGTCGTCTGGTGGGACTGGTGGCTGCAGCTGCCCTGGTGGGCTGGCATCGAGGGAGGCGTAAATGGCTGAGTATCAGAACATCTTCACCCAAGTGCAGGTCCGCGGCGCCCCCGAAATGGGGCTGACCGAGGAGGTCGAGCTGTCGAACCGCACCAGGGGGGCCAGTTTCTCGAACCTGGCCGGCTGGTTCGGCAATGCCCAGCTTGGGCCCATCTATCTGGGCACGATGGGGGTGATCTCGCTGGCGGCAGGGGCGGCCTGGTTCTTCACCGTCGGCATCTGGTACTGGTATCAGGCGGGCTTCAACCCGGCGGTGTTCCTGCGCGACCTCTTCTGGTTCAGCCTGGAGCCGCCGGCCGAGGAATATGGCCTGGGCTTCGCCCCTCTGGCCGAGGGGGGGGTCTGGATCATCGCCAGCTTCTTCCTGCTGGTCAGCGTCTGCGCCTGGTGGGTCCGCACCTATCTGCGGGCCCAGGCCCTGGGGATGGGCAAGCATGTGGCCTGGGCCTTCGCCTCGGCGATCTGGCTTTTCCTGGTGCTGGGCCTCTTCCGGCCGATCCTGATGGGATCGTGGTCGCACGCGGTGCCTTACGGCATCTTCAGCCACCTCGACTGGACCAACAACTTTTCGCTGCAATACGGCAACCTGTTCTACAACCCGTTCCACGCGCTGAGCATCGTCTTCCTTTACGGATCGGCCCTGCTGTTCGCGATGCACGGCGCGACGATCCTGGCCGTCAGCCGCTTTGGCGGCGACCGGGAACTTGAGCAGATCGCCGACCGCGGCACGGCTTCGGAACGGGCGGCCCTGTTCTGGCGCTGGACCATGGGGTTCAACGCGACGATGGAAGGGATCCACCGCTGGGCCTGGTGGTTT
>PNNE01000452.1 GCA_013824055.1 Rhodobacter sp.
GGGCCCTTGTCGGACGGGGCCGAGGCGGTGATTTCGTTCGATTTCACCACCCAGATCGACACGCCCTCGTTGCGGCGGGTATAGACGTCGCGGGCATTGCAGATCGCCATTTCGGCGTCGGGCGCGTGCAGGCTGCCGACATGGCGGTGGTTCAGGCCATGCTGGCCGCGGATGAAGACTTCCCACAGGGGCCATTCGCTGGACATCGGTTTCTCCTCCCGGATTGGGGATTGGGGTGCCTGTGGGCGGGCGATTCGCCCGCCCGGTTGCGGTTATTCGGCAGCCATCCGCGCGGCCGCGCGGCGGGCGTCCTGCTTCCTGGCGTGGGCCATCATGCCATCGCGGAACCAGGCGCCGTCTTCCCAGGCGGTGACCCGGGCCTGCAGCCGTTCGGCGTTGCAAGGACCGTTGCCTGCGATCACCTCGAAGAATTCGTCCCAGTCCGGCTCGCTGAAGTCGTGGCCGCCCTTTTCCTCGTTCCATTTCAGGTTCGGGTCGGGGATCGTCAGGCCCAGGTATCTGGCCTGCGGCACGGTCTGGTCGACGAACTTCTGGCGCAACTCGTCATTGGTGTTGATCTTGATCTTCCACTGCATCGACTGCGCGGAGTGGACCGAATCCTTGTCCGACGGCCCGAACATCATCAGCGCCGGGTACCAGAAGCGGTTCATCGCATCCTGGGCCATCTCCTTCTGCTCGGGCGTCCCTTGCAGGCACATCTTCATCAGGATGTCGTAGCCTTGGCGCTGGTGGAACGACTCTTCCTTGCAGATGCGGATCATCGCGCGGCTGTAGGGACCGTAGGAGGTCTTCTGCAACTGCACCTGGTTCATGATCGCGGCACCATCGACCAGCCAGCCCACGGTGCCGATATCGGCCCAGTTCAGCGTCGGATAGTTGAAGATCGACGAATACTTCATCTTGCCCGAATGCAGCGCCGCCAGCAGCTCGTCCCGGCTGACGCCCAGCGTCTCGGCGGCAGAGTAGAGGTAAAGCCCATGCCCCGCCTCGTCCTGCACCTTGGCCAGCAGGATCGCCTTGCGCTCCAGCGTCGGCGCGCGGGTGATCCAGTTGCCCTCGGGCAGCTGCCCGACGATTTCGCTGTGCGCGTGCTGGCCGATCTGGCGGATCAGCGTCTTGCGATAGCCGTCCGGCATCCATTCCTTCGGCTCGATCTTCTCGCCGCGGTCGATGCGGTCCTGGAAGGCCCGCTCCTGGTCGGACATCTCCTCGCGGGACTTCGCGCCCTCGGCCTTGACCATCTGTGCGTACATGGCTCGTTCCTCCCTCAGACTTTCTCGATGATGATGGCGATGCCCTGCCCCACGCCGATGCACATGGTGCAAAGCGCGTAGCGGCCGCCGGTGCGGTGCAGCTGGTACATCGCCGTGGTGATCAGCCGCGCGCCCGACATGCCCAGCGGGTGGCCCATCGCAATGGCCCCACCGTTCGCGTTCACATGGGCGGCATCATCCGGCAGGCCCAGATCGCGCAGCACGGCCAGGGCCTGGGCGGCGAAGGCCTCGTTCAGCTCGATCACGTCCATCTGGCCCAGCGTCAGACCGGCCCGCGCCAGCACCTTGCGCACCGCCGGGGCCGGGCCGACGCCCATGATCCTTGGCTCCACGCCTGCCGCGGCCATCGCCACGATCCGCGCCCTGGGCGTCAGGCCCTGAGCCCTTGCCGCCTCGGCCGACAGCACCGCCAGCGCCGCCGCCCCGTCGTTCACGCCCGAGGCATTGCCGGCCGTCACCGACAGCTCGGGCCCGTTCACACCGCGCAGCTTGGCAAGCTGCTCCAGCGTGGTCGAGGGACGCGGGTGTTCGTCGGTGTCGATGACCAGCGGATCGCCCTTCTTCTGCGGGATCACCACCGGAACGATCTCGTCCCGGAAGATCCCCGCCGCCTGCGCCGCCGCCCAGCGCTGCTGGCTGCGGATCGCAAAGGCATCCTGGTCGGCGCGGGAGATGTTGTGGTCGGCCGCCACGTTGTCGGCGGTTTCCGGCATCGAATGGGTGCCGTAGAGTTTCTTCATCGCCGGGTTCGGGAAGCGCCAGCCGATGGTCGTGTCATAGACCGCGTTCGACCGTGAAAAGGCGCTGTCGGCCTTGGGCATCACGAAGGGCGCGCGGGTCATGCTTTCGACCCCGCCCGCGATGACGAAATCGCAGTCCCCGGCCTTGATCGCCCGCGCCGCCATGCCGACGGCGTCCATGCCTGATCCGCAAAGCCGGTTCACCGTCGTCCCCGGCACGCCGACGGGCATCCCGGCCAGAAGCACCGCCATCCGGCCGACGTTGCGGTTGTCCTCGCCTGCCTGGTTGGCGCAGCCGTAGATCAGGTCATCGACTGCCGACCAGTCGACGCCCGGATTGCGCGCCATCAACGCCTTCAGGGGTTCCGCTGCCAGATCATCGGCGCGCACCTGCGCCAGAGCCCCGCCATAACGCCCGACCGGCGTCCTGACCGCATCGCAAATGAAGGCCTCGCGCATCCTTCCCCCTCGCAGTGATGTGACGAAGGCCGGTGATTCCAAATTCGCCGACCGATCGGTCAACGTATACGCCCTGATACATCACACGACAAGCAAAAATTTTGCAATGCCTGTAATGTTTGACCCGATGACTCTCTGGCCCCGGCTGCTCAGGACTGGCGCTCAGGACTGGCGCTCAGGACTGGCGCTCAGGACTGGCGCTCAGGACTGGCGCTCAGGACTGGCGCAGAAGTCCGGCGCGGCGTTGGGCGGTCAACTCGGTTTCCGCAGGCAAAAGCCCGTCGGCCCCTTCGCAGCAGGCGGCAACGTGGCGATGCGCGCCCGGAGACAGTGCCTCGTAGGTGCGGCGGAACAGGGCGCGAGACTCGGCGGCGTTCCAGGTCGGCGGCAGATGCTTGGCCGGCAGGCGCGGGTCACGCAGCAGGACGAAACGGTAGGCATGCACCAGCAACAGCCGCGCGGTCAGGGCATCCGCATCGCCAAGAGCGGCAGGATCAAGCCCGGAAAACAGCCGCGTGAACCCGGCATAGCCTTCGGACAGCGCCGTCAGGTCCCAGAAATCGGCCAGCGGGACCGCGGTCGCAACCGCTTCGGCCCTGAAACCCAGCACCCCGTCCGGGAAGGGCTGGCCGCGGTCCGGACGGATGAAGACCTGCCCGCCCATATGGCCCATCCGCTGACGCCGCGCATCTTCCGGCTTCAGGTCCCTGTCATACAGGATCTGCCACCCCTGCGCCGGACGGTCCGGGCCGTACAGCAGGTCGGCGGCTGCCATGAACGACGCAGAGGCCTGGCTTTCCAGGCGGTAGTAGCTTCGCCGTCCGATCCGTTCCCCTGTCAGCTGCCTGGCCGCCACCAGCCGCGAGATTGCCGTCCGCACGAGGGATTCGTTGATCCCGACCCGCTCGCACAGCGCGATCAGCGAACCGGTCCAGAGCACCCCCCCGCGCGGCACGACAATGTCGCCATAGATCGTGACGATGAAAGCAGCCGCATTCAGCCGCATGCGGTCGGCAAGCTCTCGCACATCCTGCTGCAGCGCCTTGATCACCCGCATCCCCGATCCGACGGCCCCTTCCGGTCCGGTGCCATATGCCGACTTGGGGATCATGGGGCAATACCGCAGATGGG
>PNNE01000340.1 GCA_013824055.1 Rhodobacter sp.
GGCGTCTAGCTAGCGCGCCGGGCCGGGCCAGCGATGGTGCAGCGCGTCGACGACAAAGCGGTGCCGGTGGCCGCCCGGCTGACCATGCGCCGCCAGATGCGGGTGGCCAGAGGGAAGCTCGGGGTGGTCATGCGCCAGCGTCTCGGGGTCATGGGCGGGCCAAAGCCGCAGAGTCAGGGCCAGCGCGACCGCACCGATGGCCGCCAGCACCAGCGCCACCGTGGACAGCCCGGCCAGCGCGCCCAGCCAGCCCGCCAGCGGATAGGCCACCAGCCAGCAGGCATGGCTCAGCGCGAACTGCGCGGCAAAAAGGGCCGGGCGGTCGGTCTCGTCCGCAGAGCGGTTCAGGATGCGCCCGATCGGGGTCTGGGTCAGCGAAAAGCCGAAGCCCGCCAGCGCCCAAAGCCCGATCAGCCCGGCCAGGCTGCCGACCAGCGGCAGCACTGCGATTGACAGGATCATCAGCCCGGCCCCGCCCAGCATCACCGGGCGATCCTCCAGCCATTCCAGCAACCGGGGCAACAGCAGCGCGGCCAGGATCGACCCGGCCCCGAACCCCGCGAAGGCCAGCGCCACCTGCGGCGCACCAAGATCAAGCCGGGTTTCCACCAGGACCACGGTGTTCACATAGACCATGGCCCCCGTGGCGGCGACCGCGGCCTCCAGCGCCAGAAGGCCGCGCAGACGCGGGGTCGCGGCGTAGATGCGCAGCCCCCGCGTCGCCGTGGCCAGGAAGGCCTCGGCGGCGACGGGCAGCCGGGCGGGCAGTCGAGACGACCCGACCAGCGCGGCCGACAGCATGAACCCCGCGACCGTCCCTGCGAACAGCACGGGAAACGAGACGACCGTCAGCAGCGCGGCGGCGATCAGGGGCGAGGCGATCTGCTCCAGATCCTCGGCCAGACGCATCAGCGACAGGGCTTCGGTATAGTCGCGCTCGGCGGGCAGGACTTCGGGGATCGTCGCCTGGAAGGCAGGGGTGAACCCGGCCGAGGCGGCCTGCAAAAGGAAGATCAGCACGTAGATCTGCCAGACCTGATCGACGAAGGGCAGCGCGCAGACCACCAGGGCACGGATCAGGTCCAGCGCCACCAGGAAGGCCCGCCGTGGCAGTCGGGCCGCCAGCGCTGCGGCCAGCGGAGCAAGGGTGACATAGGCCACCATCTTGATCGCCAGCGCCGTGCCCAGCACCGCGCCCGCGTTGTCGCCGGCAAGGTCATAGGCCAGCAGCCCCAGCGCCACCGTGGCCAGCCCCGTGCCGGTCAGCGCCACGGCCTGCGCGGCAAAAAGCCGGCGGAAGATCGGGTTGGACAAGGGTGCAAGCATGGCCGGAAGGTTAGCCCCCCGCAGCGGCGTGGCGCAATGCCAAAGGCCCGGCCGTCAGACCGGGCCTTGTGGCCCCAAGGCTCATGCCCAGGGGCGCAGCGTGGCGTTCTTACGTTCGTAGGCGTCGATTGACGCGGCTTTCTCCAGCGTCAGGCCGATGTCGTCCAGCCCGTTCAGCAGGCAGTGCTTCTTGAACTGGTCGACCTCGAAGGCGAAGGTCTTGCCATCCGAGGCCGTGACGGTCTGGCTTGCCAGATCCACGGTGATCCGCGCGTTGGCGCCCTTGCGGGCGTCGTCCATCAGGTGGTCCACCGCGTCCTGCGGCAGGACCACGGGCAGGATGCCGTTCTTGAAGCAGTTGTTGAAGAAGATGTCGGCAAAGCTGGTCGAGATCACGCAGCGGACACCGAAGTCCAGCAGCGCCCAGGGCGCGTGCTCGCGGCTGGAACCGCAGCCGAAGTTGTCACCCGCAACGATGATCTCGGCGTTGCGGTAGGCGGGCTGGTTCAGGACGAAATCCGGGATTTCCTTGCCGTCGGGCGTGTAGCGCATCTCGTCGAACAGGTTCTTGCCCAGGCCAGACCGCTGGATGGTCTTCAGGAACTGCTTGGGGATGATCATGTCGGTGTCGATGTTGACCAGCGGCATCGGGGCCGCAACGCCAGTGAGAGTGGTGAATTTTTCCATGTCCTCTGCCTTCGTCTTGGCCCGGGCTGCGGGCCGGTGTTGGGTCTCAGCGGGAAGTGATCGGTTCGGGGCGGGTCGGGCGGCGGCCCAGGACCCAGTCGTAGATGGTCAGGATCTGCTCGGCCCGGCGGGGCCAGGTGAAAAGGTCGGTGACGCGCTGGCGCGAGGCCTGGCCCATGCGCGCCGTCTGCGCGGGGTCGGCCGCCATCTGTTCCAGCGCCCGGCGCAGCGCCAGCGTCATCTCTTCGCGGGTGGTCAGCGGGATCCTGATCCCGGTTTCCGGCGTCACCAGATCGGCCGGGCCGCCATAGTCGACGACCAGGGGGGCCAAGCCCAGCGCCATCCCCTCCAGCACCGCCCCGCCGCCGAATTCGCGGATCGAGGGGAAGGCAAGGACATGGCAACCCGCCGCCACGTCCTGCACCTGTTCGTGTTTCAGCCAGCCGTGGAAATGCACGCCCGTCAGCCCCTTGGCCTGGTCCTTCAGCACCGGAGTGAGCGGACCGTCACCGACCAGGTGCAGTTCCAGCCTGCCAGCCTCGACCAGGGGCCGGGACGCCTCGATCAGCATGGCAAGTCCCTTCAGCGGCACGAAGCGGCCGATGAAACAGGCTTTCAGGATGCCGGGTTCGGGATTGGCCTGCCGGAAGAAGCGGGCCGGGTCGATGGCGTTCTCCGGCAGGTAGATGGCGCGGTCGGCCAGCGCCTCGGGGATGTCGGCGCGGGTGAACTTCGAGGCGTAGAGGATCGCGCTGCAAGCCTTCAGCATCCGCCGCCGTCCGGGGAAGATGCGCAACAGGCCGCGCGCCCGGCTCAGCCACTCGCCCTCCTGCTTCTGCTCGGCCTCGAACCCCTTGGGCCAGGGCACACCGCCGTTGAGGGGCCCCAGAACGAAGGGCACTCCGGCCTTGCGGCACTGCTCCGCCAGCGGACCCGAGGCAGCGGGCGACAGCGGCGTGATGCGGTGGACCAGGTCGTAGTCGCCGCGCTTCAGCGCGGGGCCGAAGGCTTTCCAGACCTTCCGCTCGAACCAGGGGTAGGTCAGGCTGCTGACGGCCTGGACGACGGTCCAGCCCCGGCTTTCGCCCATCCGCAGGACCTGTGACAGCTTCCAGGCCGGGGCCGCCAGCGCCTCGGTGTCGATGGCGGTGAAGTCCCGCCCCTCGACCCAGCCCGCCCGCAGGATGGCGTCGCGGTTGCGGACCTGCGTCACCAGATGGACGTCGGCCACCCCGCGCAGCGCCTCGGCCAGCGACCAGCCGATCAGCGGGACGGAAACCCATTCCGGGTTGGCGGCTTCGGCAATGACCAGGACGCGGGGCCGACGCGCGGCCCCGCTGGATGCGGCACCCTGGGATGCCGCGTCGGTCATCAGACCGTCTCGCCCATCAGCTCGCGGACGTCGGTCAGGTGGCCGGTGATCGCCGCCGCCGCCGCCATCGCGGGCGACATCAGGTGAGTGCGGCCACCCCGGCCCTGACGACCCTCGAAGTTGCGGTTCGACGTCGCCGCGCAGCGTTCGCCCGGGGCCAGCTGGTCGGGGTTCATCGCCAGGCACATCGAACAG
>PNNE01000286.1 GCA_013824055.1 Rhodobacter sp.
CACGAAGAACCCGGCTTTGCCCCCGTCCCCCGCTTGCAGATCGTGACCGTGGAACAGGCGATGCAGCTGCGCGAACGGGCCGTCCAGCTACCCGCCCGCCGCGACGACGCCTTCAAGCGCGCCGCGCGCGAGGACGCCCCGCATCGCCAGGGCGCGCTGGACCTGTAGGTCCGGGTTCACCCCGACTCATCCCGACTCACCCGGCCCCGTAAGGTGCGCATTCATGGCGCACCCCCGCCGGTCAAAGGCTCAGAACAGCCCGTCGCCGCCCCTGTCCTGCTCGACCACCTCGTCGGCGACCACGGCCCCCGCCCCGCCAATGATCAGCGGCGCGCAGCCCGCGACCAGAAGCCCCGCCATCAGAACCGCCAGCGTCATACCCGTTTTCCGCATCATCCCGCCTCCTGCCAAATCATTGCCAAATCCTTGACGCCCAGGGTCAACACACTGTCGGGCCTTGCAAAAACGGTTCTGTCCATTGTGGACAGGGTCAGAACTCCACCCCCGGCTGGGCCTTGATCCCGGCCCGGAAGGGATGCTTCACCAGGGTCATCTCGGTCACCAGGTCCGCCGCCTCGATCAGCTCTTCCTTCGCATTCCGACCCGTCAGAACGACGTGAGTCAAGGGCGGCTTCTCGGACTTCAGGAACTCCAGCACCTCGCCGATATCCAGGTAGTCATAGCGCAGCGCGATGTTGATCTCATCCAGCAACACCAGACGGACCTCCGGGTTCCGGATCAGCTCCTTCGCCTTCTCCCACCCCGCCCGCGCCGCGGCGATGTCGCGGGTCTTGTCCTGCGTCTCCCAGGTGAAGCCCTCGCCCATCGCGTGAAACTGGCAGAGGTCGGCGAAGTGGGTGGTCAGCAGCCGTCGCTCGCCGGTATCCCAGGCCCCCTTGATGAACTGCACCACCGCCGACGGCATCCCATGCGCCACGCAGCGCAGGATCATCCCGAAGCCGCTGGAGGACTTCCCCTTTCCCGCCCCGGTGTGGACGATGATCAGCCCCTTCTCGCCTTCCTTGCCCGCCATGATCTTGTCCCGCGCGGCCTTTTTCTTCGCCATCTTCCGGGCGTGCCGGGCAAGCTCGTCGACGGCAGGTTCGGGCTCGGGTGTCGCGTGAGGCTCGGTCATGGTCGGTCGTGTCCTTGACAAGGGGGGGGTGCTTGCCTCAGGTGGGCTGGCGCTGGTTCCTGTTTATGACAGGCGAAGAGGGAATGCGACAGGCCCGCCCGACAAGATGGGCGACCCAAAGCAGCCGCCCCCGCGACCGTGACCGGAGAGGTCTCCATAGCCACTGGCGTCAGCCGGGAAGGCGGGGGGCCGTGGGGAGCCCCCCCGTATCCGCAAGCCGGGAGACCTGCCAGCGCGACGGAAGAAACCGGCGGACGGGGTGTTCCGCGACCGGGTGAGGGCGGGGAACCGTCCTCTCTGGCCCATGCCCCGAAGCCACAAGGACAGGCGCGATGGGCACCACGCTATATGTCTGCATGACGTGCAAGGCCGGGGAACCGGTCCTTGACGGTGATCCGCGACCGGGTACCCAACTGCACGCCGCCCTGACCGCCGAACCTGCGCCCGAAGGCGTGCGGATCATCGGCGTCGAGTGCCTCTCGGCCTGCAACAGCGGCTGCGCGATCTCGCTGTCAAAGCCCGGTGCCTGGTCCTACGTCTACGGCCGCCTCACCCTTGACGACGTCCCCGCGATCCTGGAAGGGGCGGCGAAATACGCGGCCACCGCTGACGGCATCGTCCCCTGGCGCGACCGCCCGACCGTCTTTCGCAAGCAATCCATCGCCCGCATCCCACCCCTGACCTTACCCGAGGCCGCCGAATGAACACTGCAACGACCGATCTTGCGAAAATCCCCGTGACCGTGATCACCGGCTTTCTTGGCGCGGGCAAGACCACGCTGATCCGCCACCTGATGCAGAACCCGCAAGGCAAGCGCCTGGCGATCCTGGTGAACGAGTTCGGCACCGTGGGCGTCGACGGCGACATCCTGAAAGCCTGCGCCGACGACAACTGCCCGGTCGAGAACATCGTCGAGCTTGCCAACGGCTGCATCTGCTGCACCGTCGCCGACGACTTCATCCCGACGATCGAGGCGCTGATGGCCATGCCCACCCGCCCCGATCACATCATCATCGAAACCTCTGGCCTCGCCCTGCCAAAACCCTTGCTGAAAGCCTTCGACTGGCCCGCGATCCGCAGCCGGATCACCGTGGACGGCGTCATCGCCCTGGCCGATGCCGAAGCCGTGGCCGCCGGCCGCTTCGCCCCCGACGTGGCCGCCGTCGATGCCCAGCGCGCCGCCGACCCGTCGCTTGACCACGAGACACCCCTCTCCGAGGTTTTCGAGGACCAGATCCTCTGCGCCGACCTGATCCTGCTGTCCAAGGCCGACCTTGCCGGCGAAGCGGGGCTTGCCACCGCCCGCGCCGTCATCACCGCCGAGATGACCCGCACCGTCCCGATGCTGGCGATGACCGAAGGCGTGATCGACCCCCGCGTGATCCTGGGCCTGAACGCCGCCGCCGAGGATGATATCGCCGCCCGCCCCTCGCATCACGACGGGCACGACGACCACGAACACGAAGACTTCGACACCATCGTCGTCGACCTGCCCGAAGTCACCGACCCCGAGGCCCTGTCCGCCGCCATCCAGCGCCTGGCGAACGAACAGCAGATCCTGCGGGTCAAGGGCCACGTCGCCGTGGCAGGCAAACCGATGCGGATGCTGGTCCAGGCCGTCGGCGCAAGGGTGCGGATGCAGTACGACCGCCCCTGGGGCACCCAGGCCCGCCGCTCGCAGCTGGTGGTCATCGCCGAGCATGACGACATCGATGCGGCCGCAATCCGCAAGGTTCTGGGGGCCTGACCGCCGTGCGCCACCCCGTCCCCACCCTCGGGCACGCAGCGCCCCCCTCCCCCCGCCGTGGGGGAGGGATGGGGTGGGGGGGCCTGTCCCGAGGGGCGGCATAGCCATGCACGTCGTCTTTCGCGAAAGCCACGGGCTTGAGGAAACCGAGACCCCCTTCGACCTGGGCCAGGACCCTGCCGATCTGGTGGTGCTGTCCTTCTCCGACAGCGACCTCGGCGCCTTCACGGCGGGGTTTGAGCGCATGCGTAGGGTGGGCAATACTGCCCACCCTACCCTGCGGCTCGCCAACATCATCGCGCTGAAACACCCGATCTCGGTCGACACCTATGTCGAACGCACGCTTTCGGGCGCAAAGGCCATCCTCGTCCGCCTGATCGGCGGCGAAGCCTACTGGCCCTACGGCCTGGCCACGCTGCAGGACCTTGCCCGCCGCCACGGCATCGCGCTGGCGATCCTGCCCGCCGACGGCCGCCCCGACCCGCGCCTCGACGCGCTTTCCACCCTCCCGGTCTCCACCCTCCGCCGCCTGCAAGCCCTCTGCGACGAAGGCGGGGCCGTCGCCGCCCAGGCGGCTCTGGCGCAACTGGCACTGGCCGCTGGCCTCTACGCCGGGCCGGTGATCGGCGACAAGACCGTGCCGCAGATGGGGTTCTACGATCCCGACCATGGCGTGATCCCGGCGCCCGTTCCCGGGA
>PNNE01000144.1 GCA_013824055.1 Rhodobacter sp.
GTCATGGCGATGCCCGAAGGCACGCGGGCCTATCTGCTGGCCCCGATCATCCGCGACCGCAAGGGCGAGTATCGCAAGGAATTCCTTGACCTGCGCAAGCAGGGCTTCCAGCGCGTCAAGGTGAACGGCGCCTTCCACGAGCTGGAGGACCCGCCGACCCTGGACAAGAAGTTCCGCCACAACATCGACGTCGTGGTCGACCGGATCGTGGTGAAGGAGGGGATCGAGACCCGGCTGGCCGACAGCTTCCGCACCGCGCTGAACCTGGCCGACGGGATCGCGGTCGTCGAACTGGCCGACAGCGCGGATGCGCCCGCCCGCATCACCTATTCCGAGAAATTCGCCTGTCCGGTCAGCGGCTTCACCATCGCCGAGATCGAGCCGCGGCTGTTCAGCTTCAACGCCCCGTTCGGGGCCTGCCCGGTCTGCGATGGCTTGGGGATGGAGCTGTTCTTCGACGAACGCCTGGTGGTTCCCGACCAGAACCTGACCCTGATGCAGGGTGCCATCGCGCCCTGGGCCAAGTCGAAGTCGCCCTACCTGACCCAGACGATGGAGGCCCTGGCCAAGCACTATGGCTTCAATCTGAAGGCCAGGTGGAAGGACCTGCCCGATGCCGTGAAGGACCTGTTCCTGCACGGCTCGAAGGGGCAAGAGATCGACTTTCGCTATGACGAAGGCGGCCGGGTCTATCAGGTCAAGCGGGTCTACGAAGGCATCATCCCCAACATGGAACGCCGCTACCGCGAGACCGACAGCGCCTGGTCGCGCGAGGAGATGGAGCGTTACCAGTCGAACCGCGCCTGCGGGTCCTGCGGCGGCTACCGGCTGAAGCCCGAGGCGCTGGCGGTCAGGATCGCGGGGCTGCACGTGGGCCAGGTGGTGCAGATGTCGATCACCGAGGCCTATGCCTGGGTCGAAGGGGTGGCCGCGACGCTGACCAGACAGCAGAACGAGATCGCGAAGGCGATCCTGAAGGAAATCCGCGAACGCCTGGGTTTCCTGGTGAATGTCGGCCTGAACTACCTGACGATGAGCCGCGCGGCCGGCACCCTGTCGGGCGGCGAATCACAGCGGATCCGGCTGGCGTCGCAGATCGGCAGCGGCCTGACCGGGGTGCTTTATGTGCTGGATGAACCCTCCATCGGCCTGCATCAGCGCGACAATGACCGGCTCTTGACCACGCTCAAGAACCTGCGCGACGCGGGCAACACTGTGCTGGTGGTCGAACATGACGAGGACGCGATCCGCGAGGCGGATTACGTCTTCGACATGGGGCCGGGGGCGGGGGTGCATGGCGGGCGGGTGGTCAGCCACGGCACGCCCGCCGAGGTCGCCGCCGACCCGGCCAGCCTGACCGGCCAGTATCTGTCCGGCGCGCGCGAGATCGCGGTGCCGAAGGCGCGGCGCAAGGGCAACGGCAAGGTGCTGACGGTGGTGGGTGCCACGGGCAACAACCTGAAGAACGTCACCGCCGAGTTTCCGCTGGGCAAGTTCGTCTGCGTGACGGGCGTGTCGGGGGGCGGCAAGTCCTCGCTGACCATCGAGACCCTGTTCAAGACCGCCGCCATGCGGCTGAACGGCGCGCACGAGACCCCGGCACCTTGCGAGACGATCAAGGGCTTCGAGCATCTGGACAAGGTGATCGACATCGACCAGCGGCCCATCGGGCGCACGCCGCGGTCAAATCCGGCGACTTACACCGGGGCCTTCACCCCGATCCGCGACTGGTTCGCCGGCCTGCCAGAGGCGAAGGCGCGCGGCTACGGGCCGGGCCGGTTCAGCTTCAACGTCAAGGGCGGGCGGTGCGAGGCCTGCCAGGGCGACGGCGTCTTGAAGATCGAGATGAACTTCCTGCCCGATGTCTATGTGACCTGCGAGACCTGCAAGGGCCAGCGCTACAACCGTGAAACCCTGGAAGTAAAGTTCAAGAACAAGAGCATAGCCGACGTTCTTGACATGACCTGCGAAGATGCGCGCGCGTTCTTCCAGGCCGTCCCCGCCATCCGCGAGAAGATGGAGGCGCTGTGCGAAGTGGGCCTGGGCTACATCAAGGTCGGCCAGCAGGCGACGACCCTTTCGGGGGGCGAGGCGCAGCGGGTCAAGCTGTCGAAGGAGCTTAGCCGCAGGGCCACCGGCCGGACGCTGTATATACTCGACGAGCCAACCACCGGCCTGCATTTCGAGGACGTGAGGAAACTGCTGGAAGTGCTTCATTCCCTGGTGGATCAGGGAAATACCGTGGTGGTGATCGAGCACAACCTCGACGTGGTCAAGACCGCCGACTGGGTGATCGACATCGGTCCCGAGGGCGGCGACGGCGGCGGCGAGATCGTGGCGACCGGCTCCCCGGAAGCCATCGTGAAGATCGAGGCGAGTCACACCGGCCGCTACCTGAAGGAGCTTTTGAAACCGCGGCGCATCGCGGCAGAGTAGGGGGCGTGCGGGTGCTGCAGGCGGTGGTTCTGATGCTGGGAGTCGTGGCTGCGCTGCTGGCGCTGGTCTTTCTGTGGCTGGCGATCGGCGTGCACCTGTCCGGCATCGGGCAGCGCCTGGCGCAAGCGGCGGTCCTGGTGACGCTGGCCCTGGTGCTTTGGGGTCTCGGGACGGGGCGGCTGTTGCTTCCCTTTGGCGTGGCGGCGGGCATCGCCCTTGTCATGACCCTCTGGTGGTCATTACTGCCCGCCAGCAACGACCGGGACTGGGCCCCGGAATATGCGAGGAACCTGACGGCCAGCTTCGACGGTGACATCGTCACCCTGGAAAATGTCCGCACCTTTCGCTGGCAAACCACTGCTACGGCAGCGGAAAGCTGGGAGACGCGGGTGTTCGACGCCGCGACCGTGACTTCGGTCGATGTCTTCACCGTGATCTGGGGCAACCCGAACATCGCGCATGTCATGGTCAGCTTCGGCTTCGCGGACGGCCGGCACATCGCCTTTTCCGCCGAGACGCGGCGGCGGGCCGGGCAGGTCTACTCGACCTTCGGCGGCTTCGTGCGCGAATTCGAGCTGACCCTCCTCGCCGCCGACGAGCGCGATGTGATCTGGCTTCGCACCGATCTGCGGGGCGAGCGGGTGTCGGTCTTTCCCCTGACCCTGACGCCCGAGGTGCGGCGCGATCTGTTCCTGGCCTTTGCCCACTTTGCCGAAGACCTTGACCGCCAGCCAAGGTGGTACAACACGCTTCTGGACAATTGCACCACGGTGCCGCTGCGGATCGTCCGCAACCTGAAGCCCGGCGTGCCGCTGGACTGGCGCATCCTCGCTTCAGGCCGCTTGCCGGCCTATCTGCACGACCTTGGCGTTCTCCGCCCCGACCTGGACCTGGCCACGATCGAGGCGAAGGCGGTCCTGCCGGCCTTCGGTCCCTGGCCGGCAGATGACATCGCCTACTCCCGGGCGATCCGCGCGGCCTGGCAGGCCGGGCCGGACCTCAGTCCAGCGCCTTGAAGTTCAGGCTGGCCCCGTCCTTGATGCCGCTGAACCAGCGCGCCGTGACCGTCTTGGTCCTGGTGTAGAAGCGGAACGCGTCCGGG
>PNNE01000422.1 GCA_013824055.1 Rhodobacter sp.
ACATTCCCCAGCCTTCTCACTTCGGAACAATACGCCCAGCCCAAAGGACCGGATCACTTAACCCTTTCACCTGGCGACAAATATCCTCGGGGGGTTTGGGGGGCGAAGCGCCCCCGACGCCGTCCCTTGCGCATCTCTGCGCAAGGGACAGACACAAAGGCGCGCGCGCCAGCGCTCCGTCAAGCTGGCCTTACAGCACCCGGTCCAGCGCCGCGATCAGCCGCGCCACGTCCTCGGACGACGTATAATGCACGGCCGACATCCGCAGCACGCCCTTCTCCCGGTCGATCCCCAGCGCCTCCAGCGGCCGCACCGCGTAGAAATCCCCCGCCCAACAGGCGATCCCGTTGCGGCCCAGTTCCTCGCTGACCGGCTCGGCCATCCGGTCCAGTTCCACCGCAACCGTCGGCGCCCGCCGCCCCGCATCCAAAGGCCCCAGCAGCCGCAGATCGTTGCGCTGCCCCAGGTAGTCGAGCAGCGGCTGGATCACCGCCACCTCCTGCGCCCGCATCAGGTCATGCACCCCCCGGTTCCGCGCCGCCGAGTCGCCGCCGATCCCGTGCCGCTCGGCCAGCGCATCGACGTAATCCGCCATCCCGGCACAGGCCGCGATCTGCGCATGGTCCGGCCCGGCGGGAGTGTGCCGCTTGTAAAGCACCCCATGATTGAAGAAATGCGCCTGCCCGGGCAGCTCGAACCCGAACGCCTCGCGCAGCACCATGATCCCCTGATGCGGCCCGAAGGTCTTGTAGGCCGAAAACAGATACACGTCGCAGCCCAGCGCCGCCACATCCGGGAACCCGTGCGGCGCGTAGCTTACCCCGTCCACCACCGTCCGCGCCCCCGCCGCCCTTGCCATCGCCGAGATCGCCGCCACGTCGTTGATCTCGGCAATGACGTTGGAACAGTGCGGGAAACAGACCAGCTTCACCTTCCCGTCCGCCAGATGCGAATCCAGCGTCTCAAGGTCAAGCGACCCCGTCGCGCGGTCGAGCTTCCATTCCCGGACCTCGATCCCTTCCTCTGCCAGCCGCCGCCACACGCCCGAGTTCGCCTCGTGGTCCTGGTTCGTCACCACCACGGCGCCGCCCGTGCCCGCCAGCCACTTCCGCACGGCCTGCGCCAGCACATAGGTATTGGCGCTGGTCGAGGGCCCGAAGGACACCTCTTCGCGCTTCACGCCCATCATCGCCGCCAGCCGGGTGCGCGCCTCGTCCATCTCGGCGCCCCCCGCCTGCGCCCCCGGATAGGGGCCATAGGGCTGCACCTTCCGGTCCCGGTAGAACCGCGTCAGGCGGTCCACCACCTGCACGCAAGGATAGCTGCCCCCGGCATTCTCGAAGAAGGCATGCGACGACAACACCGGCGACTGAAACGCCGGAAACTGCGAACGGACGAAATCAAGATCAAGCGCCACCTGCGGCTCCTCCATCGGGCCGCGGTACCGGACACCTGCGCGAGGCGGGCATGTCCCGGTCCGCGGCAGGTCTTCCAGCCAGACCCACGGGATGTCTCTCCAAGGGCCAGAGCCGGGTCTCTTCCCGGCCTCGCGCCAAGGATTAGCGCCCGATCCCCCGCCCCGCAACCCCCGCGCGCCCCCAGCTCAAACCTGCCGCGAAAATCGCGGCCCGCTTGCCGATCAGGCAGATCCACGCCAGGACAGCCGAGTTCCGGGCCTTTTCTGCGGCAACGGCTGCAAATTTCCGCAGTTTCCCCTTGTTCTTTGAATTGACACAAACCAACTCTGGATTACGGGGGTGTGCCGAGGGGGCCCCGCCTGACTAGAAAACACGCACAACCGGCAGCCGCTGGTGCTGTCCGCTTGTCACGCAGAGGAGTACACATGAGCCGCAGATCCCTTGCCCTTCTGGGCGCAGCCTCGCTGCTGTCCCTGTCCGTCGCCGCCCAGGCCGCCGACCCCGACCTCACCGTGCTCGACTGGGCCGGCTGGGAGATCGACGGCATCCTGACCGACTACAAGGCCAAGCACGGCATGCACCCGACCTATGCCTTCTTCGCCGACGACGACGAGGCGTTCCAGCGGATGGTCTCGGGCTTCCGGGCCGATGTGGTGCAGCCCTGCGTCGCCTCGCTGCCGCGCTACCGCGAGGCCGGCCTGATCGAGCCCTGGGATACCAGCCGCATCACGGAATTCGCGAATATCGAACCCCGGATGCTCGACAACCCCTTCGTCACCGATGACGAGGGCGTCTGGTTCATCCCGACGAACTATGCCTACACCGCCATCGCCTACAACGCCGAGACGGTTCCGGCCGAGGACGTGGCCTCGGTCCAGGTCTTCGCGAACGAAAAATATGCCGGCCGGATGGCGCTGCCGGACAGCACGGATGATGTCTGGGCGCTGGCCTTCATGGCGACCGGCGTGACCTCTTGGGACAACGTGACCGACGAACAGTTCACCGCCGCCGCCGACTGGCTGCGCAAGGTGCACCCGAACGTCCGCGCCTACTGGTCCGACCCGGGCGAACTGGCCCAGCTGATGGCTTCGGGCGAGGTTCAGGTCGCCTGGTCCTGGAACGACACCACCGCGATCCTGCGCGACGAGGGCTTTCCGATCGGCTTCAACCGCACCGCGGCCGAAGGCGCCTCGACCTGGTTCTGCGGCGCCGTGAACATCAAGGACGGCCCGGGCAGCGAGGACAAGGCCTACGACTTCATCAACTCGGTCCTGGCCCCGACCTCGGCCCAGGCGATCTGGATGCGGTCGGCTATTCGTCGTCGAACAGCGCCGCTATGGCGACGATCCCGATGGAAACGATGCAGGCCGCCTTCATCGACCCGATCACCGAAACGCCGCTTTTCGTGCAGTCGCCGCCGACGACCGAACTTCGCGATCGCATGATCGAGGAATTCGAGCTGATCAAGTCGGGCTTCTGATCCCGACAGCCTGAACGCGATGCGCCCGGGGCAAGCCTCGGGCGTTTCCTTTTGCGCCACTCCTGACCTGGCAGCCCCGTCATCTGCAAGACGGCTTCGCGCAGGCCTGCGCCCTGCGGGCTGATCGCGCGAAAGCGCCGCATCACGGCCCGCCCCGTCTTCGGCGCCAGGCGCAATGCCTGCTGCGGCAAGGTCTTCCTCGAGATCGGGCGCAAGTCCGGCAGAGACCCTTCCCGGCCTTGCCGCATCGGCTCTGCCATCCGGCTCGACCCAGACGGCCCTTGCGGCCCCCACCCCCGCCGCCTATATTGGTCCTTGTCGGGGGCAACCTCGACTATGGCGATAAACGCACCTGTAATAATCGGCTCGGACCCGGGGGCGGTACCCGGCGGCTCCACCAAATTCCCGTTCGTTGCGGGGGCAAGGGGCCGAAATAGGATCGACGAACGACCAAAGAGGCCAGCTTTCGCTCGGTGAGGTACCACCGTTATCGGTCCATGATCACAGTTGCCAACGACAACCGTGCTCCGGTGGCGCTGGCCGCGTAAGCGGCTCGCAATACCAAAACTAAGCCCTTGCGGTTAGCCCCGTAAGGCGGGGCCTGCCGGAGCCTGGCAACAGAATCCGGCACTTC
>PNNE01000241.1 GCA_013824055.1 Rhodobacter sp.
TGCGAAGGAGGGACGTCCGATGCGGCTGATGATGGTTCTTTATTCGATGATCGCGACCGCGATGGCCGGGACCGGGGTGATCGCGGTGCTGAGCGCGGGCTACGTCACGCTTTGGCCCATCGTGATCGCGGCGGCCGCGGGGGCGGTGCTGGCATTTCCGGTAAGCTGGGCCGTCGCGCGCCAGATCGACTAGGCTTCTAGGCGTCGAGAAAGACCCGAACCGTCTCTTCGAACGCGCGCGGCTTATCCGCGTGCAGCCAGTGGCCTGCCGCGGGGATCTTCGCGAAGCGGGCCTTCGGGAAAAGCGCCTTGATCGTCTCGCGATGCTCGGGCCGGACATAGTTGCTGTCTGCGCCGGTCAGGAACAGGGCAGGCTGGTCGAACATGCCTTGCGTGCCGGGCCAGCCGACGATCTTCGGCATCTCGTCCTCCAGCACTTTCAGGTTCAGCTTCCAGCGCGGCGGCTTGTGGCGCAGGTCCAGCGACTGCAGGAAGAAGGCGCGCAGGGCGGGGTCGTCGATCCGCTGGGCCAGGGCTGCGTCGACCTCGGCCCGCGTGGTCATCTCGGTGAGATCAAGCGCGGCCATTGCCCGGGCATTGCGGGTCTGGTCATGGCTGTAGGCAACGGGGGCGATGTCGGCCACGACCAGGCGGCGGATCAGGTCGGGCCGGGTCAGGGCCAGCTGCATCGACGCCTTCCCACCCATCGAATGACCCAGCAGGTTCACGGGCGCATCAAGGCTTTCGATCACCTCGGCCAGGTCGGCTGCCATGTCCGGATAGGACTGCGTCGGCGCGCGCGGGCTGTCGCCGTGGTTGCGCATGTCGACGGCCACCACATCGCGCCGGTCGGCCAGCCGGCGGGCGATCACGCCCCAGTTCCGGCCCGAGCCGTAGAGGCCGTGGGCGATGACCAGGGGCGGCGCCTGGGGGGTGACGCTGGCGGGGTGGCGGATCGTGGCAAGCATGCCCTTTGATAGCCGCATCGGCAGGTTCAGGCCAGTGCCGGTTGAACATGCCGGCATTCGCTTCTAGGTTCTGCTTCAGGGTGTCGATGGGGTGCGCGATGAGTGCGGTGACGATCCAGCAGATGGCGGATCGGGTGGCTCAGCTTCTGGAAGAGCGGTTGGGCCTGGGCGGGCGCGACCTGGCCGCCAAGCTGAAGCGGGCGGGGCGGATGCTGCCGAAAAAGGTGCGTGACAGCGGGCGGTTGCTTGCGACCTCGGCACATCGGGCGCAGAACCCGAAGCTCTTGGGTCAGATCGACATGGGCGAGGTGACCGAGGCCTATGATGTCTGCGTCAAGCATCTGATCGCGATAGATCCGGTCAGCCGGCGGCGCAACCTCTTTGCCGGAGTGGTCGGCTCGGTCGGGTTCGGGGTGCTGGTGCTGGCGGTGGCGATCCTGGGTTTCCTGGCCTGGCGCGGCTATTTCTGACCGGCTGTCCACGGTGGAGATCTCCGGATTTTCGCTTTTGGACAATATGTTGGTCGCGGGAGCTGATGAAAGCAAAAGGCCCCGCGCGCGGGTGGCGCACGGGGCCTGGTGTGGGTTGGACGACAGCCCTCAGAGGTCGGGATAGATCGGGAAGGCCTGACAAAGCGCCTCGACCTCGGCCTTGACCTTGGCCTCGACCGCGGCGTTGCCGTCCTCGCCGTTCTTCGCCAGACCCTCGGTGACTTCGATGATCCAGCGGCCGATCTGGCGGAACTCGGGTTCGCCGAAGCCGCGGGTGGTGCCTGCGGGGGTGCCAAGGCGGACGCCGGAGGTGATGGTCGGCTTTTCGGTGTCGAAGGGGATGCCGTTCTTGTTGCAGGTGATGTGGGCGCGGCCGAGGGCTTTCTCGGTGGCGTTGCCCTTCACGCCCTTGGGACGCAGGTCGACCAGCATCAGGTGGGTGTCGGTGCCCCCCGTGACGATGTCGAGGCCGCCGCGCATCAGCTCATCCGCAAGGGCCTGGGCGTTCTTGACGACCTGGGCCTGGTAGGTCTTGAACTCGGGCCGGAGTGCTTCACCGAAGGCGACGGCTTTCGCGGCGATGACGTGCATCAGCGGGCCGCCCTGGATGCCGGGGAAGATCGCCGAGTTGACCTTTTTCGCGATGTCCTCGTCGTTCGTCAGGATCATGCCGCCGCGGGGCCCGCGCAGGGTCTTGTGGGTCGTGGTGGTGGCGACGTGCGCGTGGGGGAAGGGGCTGGGGTAGAGGCCAGCGGCCACGAGGCCTGCGAAATGCGCCATGTCGACCAAGAGGTAGGCGCCGACCGAATCCGCGATCTGGCGCATGCGGGCGAAGTCGATGATGCGGGGGATGGCGCTGCCACCGGCGATGATCAGCTTCGGCTTGTGCTCGGTCGCCAGCTGGGCCAGCTGGTCGTAGTCCAGCGTCAGGTCCTGCTTGCGCACACCGTATTGCACGGCGTGGAACCACTTGCCGGACTGGTTCGGCGCGGCACCGTGGGTCAGGTGGCCACCGGCGTCCAGCGACATGCCGAGGATGGTGTCGCCGGGCTTGATCAGCGCCTGGAAGACGCCCTGGTTGGCCTGGCTGCCGGAGTTGGGCTGGACGTTGGCGAAGCCGCAGCCGAACAGCTGCCTGGCGCGGTCGATGGCGAGGTTTTCAGCGATATCGACGTACTGGCAGCCGCCGTAGTAGCGCTTGCCGGGATAGCCTTCCGCGTATTTGTTGGTCATCACCGAGCCCTGCGCCTCCATCACGGCGCGGGAGACGATGTTCTCGCTGGCGATCAGCTCGATCTCGTGGCGCTGGCGGCCAAGTTCCTGGGTGACGGCCCCGAACAGCTCGGGGTCGCGAGAGGACAGGGGTTCGGTGAAAAAACCGGTGTCGCGGTGGGAAGCGTTCATCGTTCTGCCCTCTGTGCGGTGATTTTTCGGCGGCAAGTTTTGCGGCTATGTAGAACAGTCCCGGGCATGGGGAAAGGCAGGAAAGCGACGTGTTCGGCGACCCGGGCGAAATAAAGCGACGCGGGGGAAACTGGTGCCGCCGAAAGGAAACCCTGCTGCGGGCTTGAGTTTGCGGGACGACCCGGCCAAGACTGGCGCAAAGGGGACCCCCAGACATGACACAGCGGATCCGGTTCACGGCCTCGAAGGCTCCGGCGGCGGTGGCGGCGTTTCAGGCGCTGACGGCAGCCTATGGGCAGGCGGATGGGCGTCGGGCCGAGGTCATCGTGGCGCTGGGCGGCGACGGGTTCATGCTGCAGACCCTGCATGCAGCGCATGGCCAGCGGCTGCCGGTCTACGGAATGAACTGCGGCACCATCGGCTTTCTGATGAACGCCTATGCGCTGGAGGACCTGCCCGCGCGGCTGGCGGCGGCCGAGGAAACCCTGATCAACCCCCTGGTGATGCGGGCAGAGAACGCCAGGGGCAAGATCACCGAGGCGCTGGCGATCAACGAGGTGTCGCTGCTGCGCCAGGGGCCGCAGGCGGCGAAGCTGCGGGTCAGCATCGACGGGCGGGTCCGGATGGAGGAGCTGGTCTGCGATGGCGCGCTGGTGGCGACACCGGC
>PNNE01000326.1 GCA_013824055.1 Rhodobacter sp.
GATTTCCGGGCATTTCTTCTTCCGTTGGCAAACCATTCATACAAGGAGAATTCCCATGGCCAGGCCCCCCGTTTCCCCCGGCGAAGGCGACTTCAACCTTCCCTCCGACAGCGAGGAAGACCTCGACGGAGCGCTGCCTCCAACCGATGTCGATCTTGCTGTCCAGGCTGCCGAACAGGAAGCCGAGATCATGGAGACCGCCTTCGGCGAGGATCTCGCCGCGCTCAAGGCCGAGATCGAAAAGCGCCTGACGTCGAACTGCGCAGCGGCGAATGCAAGCGGTGCCGTGCAGGACATCGAAGGTGACAATATCGTCGGCATCGGGTTCACGACCGTCGATTCCGAGGTTCTCGCCTCGGGGGCGTGCAGCGCGGAGCCCGGCAGTCCGGCGCTGGTCGCCTATGTTTACGAACAGGTCACGGACGACAAGCTGCAGGCCGAGATCGCCGCGTCGGCCGGGACTTCGGCGCTGAGCACCGTGCCGGTGATCCAGGTCCAGACCGGGGTGATTGACGCCCTTTCGCACCGGGCGCGGATGCGCCCGGCACCGGGGGGCGTCTCGGTCGGGCATTTTGCGATCACGGCCGGCACGCTCGGCTGCCTCGTGCGCGGCAATTCGCCGCCGCGACACGTGCGCCGGATGATCCTCAGCAACAACCATGTGCTGGCCAACAGCAATGCGGCGCAGCTGGGCGATGCGATCATCCAGCCGGGGCGCGTCGACGGCGGCAGTCGGCCGGGCGATGTGATCGCAGTGCTGGAACGGTTCGTGCCGATCAACTTTGCCGCCGGCGGTATCAACTTCGTCGACTGCGCGACCGGATGGACCTGGCCCGAGCGGGTGCGCAGGGAGCTCATGTTCCTCAGCGGCGGGGTGCCCCGGTTCTTCCGGGTGGGAAACTGCGTCAAGAGCCCGGCGCTGAACATGCTTGTCGGCAAGACCGGGCGCACCACCCAGCTGCGCCAGGGCCGGGTGACCGGCGTTGGCGTGACGGTGAACGTCAACTTCAACGGCCGGATCGCGCAGTTCCGCGACCAGTTCTCGATCCGGGGAATCGGCGGCGATTTCAGCGCAGGCGGCGATTCCGGTTCGCTGATCTGGGAATGGTCGGCCCAGCGCTGTGCGGTCGGGCTCTTGTTTGCCGGGGGTGGCGGCACCACTTTCGCCAACCGGATATCGCGGGTGCTGGGGGCGCTGGACGTGCGGCTGGAAGTCTGAAACCATTGGGAGCCGACCGAAGGGCCGGCTCCCGCCCATCGACCCGGAGTGACCGAGATGACTGGCGACGACGAAGCCTGGGTTCCCCCCGACCTTTCGGCATTGGGCGTGGACCCTGCGCCGCAGAGCCATCAGATGCCGGACAACGGCGGTGCGACGCCCGCTGCGGCCGCGCTGGCGCGTCACCACGATGCGCTGATGGCACGGATCGGGGTGGTGATGGTCGGCGAGACGCTGGATGCCACCGGCGCCTCTGCCGTGCTGATCGGTGTGCGCACCGCGCGCGACATGGGACGGCTGCCGACCTCGGTCGATGGTGTGCCGGTTGTGGTGCAGGTGATCGGCGACGTCGACGCCCAGTAGCCCCGGCAGGGCAAAGGCGGCTTTGCCGGGGGGGCGATGGCGGCTGAATCCCTTGCCCTTGTCCCGGTTTTGCGGCTATTCGTCTGACCAAAAGGTCAGGAGAATGCCATGGGCGCGGACGACCCCAAGACGCTGGTCTCGACCGACTGGCTGGCGCGCCATCTGCGCGACCCCGACCTGCGGGTCCTGGACGCCAGCTGGTATCTGCCGGCGCAGAACCGCGACGCCAGGGCCGAATATGCCGCCGCGCATATCCCCGGCGCGCGCTTCTTCGACATCGACGAGATTTCCGACCAGCGGTCATCCCTGCCCCACATGGCCCCGCCGCCCGAAAAGTTCATCTCGCGGCTTCGCGCGATGGGCGTGGGCGACGGGCATCAGGTCGTTGTCTACGACGGCGCGGGCATCTTCAGTGCCGCCCGGGTCTGGTGGACGTTCCGGCTGATGGGCAAGACCGACGTGGCCGTGCTGGATGGCGGTTTCCCGAAATGGCAGGCCGAGGGCCGCGAGATCGAGGACATGCCCCCCGTCGTGCGCGACCGGCACATCACCGTCAGCCGGCAGAACCACCTGGTGAAGGATGTCACCCAGGTTGCTCACGCCGCCAAGCTGGGCGAGGCCGAGATCCTCGACGCCCGCTCTGCCCCCCGCTTCCGGGGCGAGGCGCCAGAGCCGCGGGCGGGTCTGCGCTCGGGGCATATTCCGGGGTCGAAGAACATTCCGTTCGGTGATGTGTTGAACCCGGACGGCACGATGAAGCCCCCCGCTGCGCTGCGCGAGGTGTTCGAGGCGGCCGGGGTCGACCTCGGGAAACCCGCGATCACCACCTGCGGCTCGGGCGTGACGGCGGCGGTCCTGTCCCTGGCGCTGGAGCGGATCGGGCACCGGAACCATTCGCTTTATGACGGGTCCTGGGCGGAATGGGGCATGTATGACGATCTGCGGGTCGCCACCGGCCCCTGAGGCGGCTTGCCGATCGGTGCGGCTTGTGGCACTGGGCTGGCGTCCAGAACTCCGGGAAATCCCATGCTTGAAACGCTCAATCCCCAGCCGCAGGACAAGATCCTGCAACTGATCGCCCTGTACCGGGAGGACCCCCGGACCACCAAGATCGACCTTGGCGTCGGCGTCTACAAGGACGCGACCGGCCTGACCCCGGTGATGCGCGCGGTCAAGGCGGCGGAACGGCAGTTGTGGGAGACGGAGACCACCAAGACCTACACCGGTCTGGCCGGAGAGCCCGCCTACAACGCGGCGCTGGTGGCGATGATCCTGGGCGAGGGCTTTGCCGACCGCGCGGCCTCGGTCGCCACTCCGGGCGGGACGGGCGCGATCCGGCAGGCGCTGGAACTGATCCGGATGGCCAACCCCAAGGCCCGCGTCTGGATGAGCGCGCCCACCTGGCCGAACCACCCGTCCATCGTCAGATACCTCGGGATGACCGGGGTGGAGTACCGCTACTTCGACGTTGCGACCTCGGGCATCGACTTTGCGGGCCTGATGGCCGACCTGAAGGCGTTGCGCAGGCGATGCCGTGCTTTTGCATGGGTGCTGCCACAACCCGACCGGGGCGAACCTCTCGGCCGACCAGTGGGGCCAGGTGATCGCGCTGCTGCAGCGCAAAGGCGCGGTTCCCTTCGTCGATCTGGCCTATCAGGGTTTCGGCGACGGGCTGGAGGAAGATGCCGCCGCGACCAGGCTGATCGCCAATGCTTTCCCCGAGCTGCTGATCGCCGCTTCGTGCAGCAAGAACTTCGGCATCTACCGCGAGCGGACCGGGATTCTGGTGGCCCTGACCTCGCCCGACCGCAAGGCCGTGGTGCAGGGGAACCTGAATTTCCTCAATCGCCAGAACTACAGCTTTCCGCCCGACCACGGCGCGCGGCTGGTGACGATGATCCTGGAAGATGCAGCTCTGACCGCCGAGTGGAAGCAGG
>PNNE01000005.1 GCA_013824055.1 Rhodobacter sp.
GGCGACCGCAGCCACGAAGAGCAGCTGCAGGAAGTCGTCTGGGCCTGGGACCAGCTGAAGGACAGCCGGTATTTCCGGGACTAGCTGGGCCAGGACTAGGCGGGCCAGGACTAGCTGGGTTTGAAGGCCAGCGCCGCGCCGTTCATGCAGTAGCGCAGGCCGGTGGGGTCCGGGCCATCCTCGAACACATGGCCGAAATGGCCGCCGCAGCGGCGGCAGTGGACCTCGGTCCGCGCGCCGAAGAAGCCGCCGTCCTGGCGCGTGCGGATCGCGTCAGGAAGCGGCTCCCAGAACGAGGGCCAGCCGGTGCCGCTGTCGTATTTCGTGCTGGACGAGAACACCGGCAGGTCGCAGCCGGCGCAATGGTAGGTGCCGGGGCGCGTTTCCAGGTTCAAGGGGCTGCTGTGCGGGCGTTCGGTCGCTTCCTCTCGCAGCACGTCGTAGGCCGTGCCGGACAGGCGGGCGCGCCATTCGGCCTCGGTCAGGGTGAATTCGACGGTCTCGGCCCGGGCCATCGGGGCGGCGAGGGTGGCAAGCAGGAAGATGCGGCGGTGCATGGGCAGTCCTTTCGTGGCGACGATACCGCAAGCTACGCCGGCACGAAGCCGCAAGTTTCAGGGTCACGACAATGGGAAGTCCGCCCTTCCCCTTGAACCCCCCGGCGTTATGTTCCAAGGATGACCGGGTGCGGCGCAATGGGGCGCTGTCGGCGAAAGATGGACCGTCACGATGCTGGATCAGGTGATCAAACCCACCGAGGAAATCTCGGTCCGCGAGGTGTTCGGGATCGACACCGACATGCGTGTGAAGGGCTTCGCCGACCGCACCGACCGGGTGCCCGAGATTGACCCGACCTACAAGTTCGACCCCGACACGACCCTGGCGATCCTGGCGGGCTTTGCCTACAACCGCCGAGTGATGATCCAGGGCTATCACGGCACGGGGAAATCCACGCATATCGAGCAGGTGGCGGCTCGGCTGAACTGGCCCTGCGTGCGGGTGAACCTGGACAGCCACATCAGCCGGATCGACCTGATCGGCAAGGACGCGATCAAGCTGCGCGACGGCAAGCAGGTGACGGAGTTCCACGAGGGCATCCTGCCCTGGGCGCTGCGCAACACGGTGGCGATCGTGTTCGACGAATACGACGCGGGCCGCGCGGACGTGATGTTCGTCATCCAGCGCGTGCTGGAGCATGACGGCAAGCTGACGCTGCTGGACCAGAACGAGATCATCACTCCGAACCCGTATTTCCGGCTGTTCGCCACGTCGAACACTGTCGGTCTGGGTGACACGACGGGGCTTTATCACGGGGTCCAGCAGATCAACCAGGCGCAGATGGACCGCTGGTCGCTGGTGGCGACACTGAACTATCTGTCGCACGACGCCGAGACGGCGATCGTTCTGGCGAAGAACCCGCATTACAACACCGACAAGGGGCGCAAGATCATCAGCCAGATGGTCACCGTGGCGGACCTGACGCGGACGGCCTTCATGCACGGGGACCTTTCCACCGTGATGTCGCCGCGGACCGTGCTGAACTGGGCGCAGAACGCCGAGATCTTCCGCAACGTCGGCTATGCCTTCCGGCTGACCTTCCTGAACAAGTGCGACGAGCTGGAGCGCCAGACCGTGGCCGAGTTCTACCAGCGCTGCTTTGCCGAAGAGCTGCCGGAGAGTGCTGCCAGCATGGCGATGAAGTAAGGCGGGGCCATTGGTGCGGGCGGCCTGGCCGACTGCGCTTTGATCCTTGGCACGCTGACGATCGAGCCTGCCACCCCGGGAAGCGACCTCTGCCCGTCGACGCGGTAGAACGCCGTCTGCGCGCCATGCTGGACGCCACGCGCGCCTACCGGATCGACGGGCAGAGGATGACGCTGCTTGACGGCGAAGGCGCGACCCTCGCCGTCCTTGCAGCCGTGTATCTGCGCTGAATTGCGAACCGCGCCGGCTTTGCCAGGGGCCATGAGCTGGTCTTGCCGGCGAAGGGCGGCAGGTCTGCTTGCACCGCCCGGCCAACACACTGGCGTCACGCCGTAAATCCGGCGCGGCATCCGTGCAGCAGGGTCGCGCCTGACAGCCGGAAACGAAAAGCCCCGCGGGGTTGGCCCGCGGGGTTTCGGTCTTGCGCCGGTGGGTCTTGTCAGGCCGGCTGCGGGCCGGGGAAGGGGAACTCCAGCGTGCGGGCGTTGAGGAAAGCCTGCTCGTTGAAGCGCAGGAAGCGCATCGTGTCGGCGCGCGAGGCAAGATAGCTGTCCCAGATCCGCCGGGTCAGGTCGTCGCCGCCGTCGTAGCTTTCCTGGATCACCTCGCCCGCGGCCCTGCCAAGCGCTTCCAGCACCGGACGTTCCAGGCGGCGGAACTCGACCCCGTGCTCGACCCGCAGCGTTTCCATCGCGCGGCCCGACAGCAGGTCGTATTCCACCTTCATGTCCTCATGCCCGGCATGGGCGGCGCCGCGGATGATCTCTTGCAGGTCGGTGGGCAGTTCCTGGAACTTGGCGGTGTTCAGCATCAGCTGGACGCAGCCGCCCGGTTCCTGCACGCCCGGCCCGTAGGACAGCTTTGCCACCTGGTGGAAGCCCATCGGCAGGTCGTTCACCGGCCCGATGAATTCGGCCGCATCCAGCGCGCCGGACTGAAGTGCGGCGAAGATCTCGCCGGCCGGCAGCAGCACCGACGTCGCCCCCAGCCGTTTGACCATCTCGCCGCCAAGGCCCGGCATGCGGATCTTCAGGCCCTGGAAATCCTCGGGCGTGTTGATTTCGTTCTTGAACCAGCCGAAGGACTGCGCCGAGGTCTGGCCCGCGGGCAGCGACAGGATGCCGAACTGGCTGTTCAGCTCGTCCCACAGCGCCTGACCGCCGGCATGGGTCAGCCAGGCCATCTGCTCGTCCGCGGTCATGCCGAACGGGACGGCGAAGAAGGCGGCCAGCATCGGGTGCTTGCCGACATGGTAGAAGCTGGCGTCATGGCCCATTTCGGCCGTGCCGTCCATCACCGCGTCCATGCAGCCCAGCGCGGGCACCAGCTCGCCCGCAGCGAAGACATTGATCTTGAGCCGCCCGCCCGACATCGCCTCGATCCGGCGGGCCAGACGCTCGGCCCCGACGCCGACGCCGGGCAGGCCCTTGGGCCAGGAATGGACCATCCGCCATTCGATCGTGCCCTGCGCAATCGCCGGAGCGGCAAGCGTTGCGGCGGCAACGCCCGCCGTGCCGGCCAGCACCGACTTCGTCAGAAAGTCACGTCTCTTCATAAATTCCTCCCGAGCTTGTTGGTCTTCCGACGCATCCGACCCCTCCGCCGGACCGCCGCAGTGTGCCGAGAGTTGTGGAGCCTTCGTCTCAGAGCAACGGGGGGCGGCGGAGAAAGTGTCAGCATAGCTAAAAACTATCAGTGTTAGCGCAATCAACGGCTCTGATGATGTGACCGCCCCCCGACGGCATCGGTGTGCCAGGGTTGGTCTGTGAGGATCCACAAAGGAGGACGGTCATGTCGGAGATTATCACGG
>PNNE01000237.1 GCA_013824055.1 Rhodobacter sp.
CCACTCAGCCCCATTTTCTGTCCACAAATATCCCAGGGGTCCGGGGGCTGGCCCCCGGTCCGCCCGTCGTTACGCGCGCAGCCGCTCGTTCTTCGCATCCCAGGCCGGGCCATCCGGCAGCACCACCGCCTTCACCCGCTCGCCGAAGATTTCCACCTCGACCTCGGTTCCCGCCACCGCCAGGTCGGCCTGCAGCATGCCCAGCGCCATGGAATGCCCAACCCGGTAGCCCCAGGCGCCCGAGGTCGTCTCGCCCACCACCTGGCCATGATGCCACAGCGTCGACATGTAGGGCGCGTCACACTCCCCGGCCTCGACCTTCAGCGACACGAAACGCTTCTTCACCCCGCGCTGCTTCTCCGCTGCCAAGGCCGCCTTGCCGGGGAACTCATGGGTCCAGTCGATGAACCGCTCCAGCCCGCCTTCCAGCAGCGAATAGTCGGTGGAGAGGTCACCCTTCCAGGCCCGATAGCCCTTTTCGATCCGCAGGCTGTTCAAGGCCTTCATGCCAAAGGGCTTCGCCCCCCGGGCAAGCAGGGCGTCATAGATCGCCAGCGCGTCGTCCCGGTCACAGTGGATTTCCCAGCCCATTTCCCCTGCAAAGGACACCCGCACCAGCGCCACATCCCTGCCCGCCACCTTGGCGGTGAACTGGACCGAAAGCCAGGGCAGCGTCAGGTCCGCCTCTGCGATCCCGGCCAAGAGGTCCCGCGCCTTGGGGCCGGTCACGATGAAGCAGTGGATGCGGTCCGACCAGTCCTCCAGCGCCACCCCCTCGGGCAGGCCCTTGCGCAGGATGTCGGCGTCATGGGCCTGCGCGACGGCGGCGGTGATCACCCCCACATCGTCGTCGCCGACCGGAATGCAGGTCATCTCGGTGACGATCCGGCCCCGGTCATCGGCGAAGTAGATCAGCCCGATGCGCCCCGGCTGCGGCAGCTTAGAGGCCGTCAGGCTGGCCAGATGCGCCCGCGCCCCCGGCCCCACCAGGCGCAGCCGCGTGAACCCCGGCAGGTCCAGGACGCCGACCCCGTCGCGCACCGCCTCGCACTCGGCGCGGATGCGCGGCTCCCAGGGGCCGGCGCGCCCCCAGGTCTGGGTCGCCTGCCAACCGGTGTCGTCGCCGGGGGCTGCGAACCACTCGGCCCGCTCCCAGCCGTTGTAGGGCGCGAACTGGGCGCCCATCGCCTTCAGCCGGTCATGCAGCGGCGAAAGCCGCCGGTCCGCCCCGGCAGGCCAGCGCGCCATCGGGAAATGCATCCCGTATTCGTGGCCGTAGACTTCCTTGCCCTTGGCGATCAGGTAATCCTGGTCCTCCCAGCCGGTAAAGCGGCGCGGATCGCAGGACCACATGTCCCATTCGGTGCCGCCCTCGGTCACCCATTCCGCCAGCACCTTGCCCGCGCCGCCGGCCTGGCAGATGCCGAAGGTGAAGACGCAGGCCTCGAACGCGTTCGGCACGCCGGGCATCGGGCCGATCAGCGGGTTGCCGTCGGGCGTGTAGGGGATGGGTCCGTTGATCACCTTGGTCAGGTTCGCCTTGGCCAGAAGCGGCACCCGGGCCATCGCATCGTTGATGTGCCATTCCAGCCGGTCAAGGTCGTCGGGGAACAGCTGAAAGCTGAAATCCTCGGGCATCGGGTCGTCGGGCGTGGCCCAATGCGCGCGGCAGGGGTTTTCATAGGGGCCCAGGTTGAAGCCCATCTTCTCTTGCCGCAGGTAGTAGCTGCTGTCGACGTCGCGCAGCAGGGGCAGCTTGTGGCCGACCTCTTTGGTCCAGGCCTCCAGCTCCGGGATGGTGTCGAACAGCAGGTACTGGTGGCTCATCACCATCATCGGCACCCGCCGGCCGAACATCGCTCCCACCTGCGCCGCGTAGTAGCCGGCCGCGTTCACCACATATTCGGCCCGGACCTCGCCCTTCGGCGTCGACAGAACCCACTCCGCCCCGGTCCAGCGCGCCGCCGTCACCGGGCAGAACCGTTCCACCCGCGCGCCAAGCTTGCGCGCCCCGGTCGCCAGCGCCTGCGTCAGCTGGGCGGGGTCGATGTCGCCGTCATAGGGGTCGTACAGCGCGCCGCTCAGATCATGCGCTTCCAGGAACGGATAGCGCGCGGCGATCTCGTCCGGCGCCAGGACCGTCAGGTCCATTCCCTGATACCGGCCCATCCCGACGACGCGCTTGAACTCCTGCAGCCGCTCCTTCGAATGGCCCAGCCGGACGCTGCCCGTCACGTGGTAGTTCATCGGATAGCCGACCGCCTCGCCCAGGCCCCGGTAAAGGCTGGCCGAATAGCGCTGCATGTTCATGATCGACCAGCTGGAGGAAAACGTCGGCACGTTCCCCGCCGCATGCCAGGTCGACCCCGCGGTCAGCTCGTTCTTCTCCAGCAGCAGCGCGTCGGTCCACCCCGCCTTGGCCAGATGATACAGCGCCGAGGCCCCGACCGCCCCGCCACCGATGATCACCACCCGCGCCTGCGCAAATTCCGCCATGTCCGCCCCCCTGCACCACCCCCACTATCCGCCGCCACGCGCCCGCTTTCAATTCGGCGAGCACCGGGCTATTGATCGACGAACCCGATCACGACCCATTTTCTGTCTGAAAATATCCTCTGGGGGTCCGGGGGGCGAAGCGCCCCCGGGCTTGCCACCAAGCGCAGCGGCCCAAGATGCAGATCGACCTCCTCGACACCTTCCTCGACCTGGCCGAGACCCGCAGCTTTCACCGCACGGCGGACCGGCTGCGCATCACCCAGTCCACCGTCTCGGCCCGCGTGACGGCGCTGGAGCAGGCGGTGGGCAGCCGCCTCTTCGACCGCTCCCGCGCCGGGACCGACCTTACCCCCGAGGGCAAGCGGTTCGAGCCGCATGCCCGCGCGTTGCGCCACGAATGGAACGAGGCCAAGCGCCGCATCCAGATCCCGCAGGGGGCGGCACAGCTCTTGCGGCTTGGCATCCAGAACGACCTTGCCGCGGTCTATCTGGGCGACTGGGTGGCCGAGTTCCGCATGGCGCTGCCCGAAACCGCCTTCTACATCGAGCCGGACTATTCCAACCAGATGTGTGCCGACCTTCTGACCGGCATCCTTGACTTCGCGGTGATGTTCTCGCCCAAACCCCACCCCGACCTGCATTTCGACAGCGTCGGCGACGTGACCTACCGGATGATCTCCACCGACGCGGCCTGCCTGGCCGAGGTCAGCCCCAGCCGCTTCGTCTTCGCCCATTTCTCGCCGGCGTTCGAGGAGATGCACCGCCAGCTGACGCCCGACCTTGCCACCTCGCCGGTCTCGGTCGGCCAGTCCGGGTCGGTCGTGTCGCTGCTGAACGCGATGGGCGGGTCGGGCTACGTGCTGGAAAAGACCGCCGAGGACCTGATCGCGGCGGGCCGCTTCCTGGCCGTCGCGGACGCGCCGCCGCTGCGCCAACCCGTCTTCGCGGCGCTCCATATCCGGCACCGGACGCTGCCGCTGCACCGCAAGCTGACCC
>PNNE01000333.1 GCA_013824055.1 Rhodobacter sp.
CGCTGGCGCTTCTGGTGGCACGTCCGGTCCGCTGACGGCGTTCAGGTGATCGCGCGGCGGTAAAGATGCCAGCTGGCGTGCCCGAACAGGGGCAGGACCAGGAACAGCCCCAGGAACCCCGGCAGCATCCCAAGGAACAGGCAGACCCCGATCAGCGCGCCCCAGCCCAGCATCACCCGCGGGCTTTCCCTGACCAGCGCAAAGCTGGTCAGCATGGCGGTCACGAAATCCACCTCGCGGTCCATGAGCATCGGCAGGCTGACCACGGTCAGGCTGAACAGAAGCGTGGCAAAGACCGCCCCCACCACCGTACCGAAGGCCAGCATCGCCAGCCCCTCGGGCGTCAGGAACACCGCAAGCGAGGTGGACACGTTGGTCATCGTCGCATGGCCCAGAAAGAGCGCGAAGATCATGTGCGACAGGAAGTTCCAGAACAGGAAATAGACCACGATCACCGCCGCCATCGCCGGGATCTGGCGGTCCTTCTGCCGGAAGACCACCCCGAAGATTTCAGAGGCCACCAGCGGCTCTCCCGCCTCCAGCCGTCGGGATATCTCGTAGAAACCGCAGGCGATGAAGGGGCCAAGGATCGGGAACCCGGCCCCCGCGGGCAGGGTCCACCAGACCTGGCCCTTGGTCGTCATCGCCCACAGGATCAGCCAGCCGCCAAGCACGTAGACCGCCGAGAAGGCGAAGCCCAGCATCGGCGCGCGCTTGAAGTCCCGCCAGCCCGCCGCAAGGCTTTCCGCCAGGTCGGAGACCTCGATCAGGTTGATGTCCGGGGTGGCCGATGGAGGTGTGCTGCTCATGCCCAAATGTTACGCGCGGGCGGAAGCGGCAGGCAAGGGGTTTGCGGTGGCGGCGCCTGCCTCAATCGACGTCGGCGAAATCACCGCGCTTCTTGCCGCTGGCGTTCAGGGCCAGCGTGGCGGCCATGAACCCGTCCAGATCACCGTTCAGCACACCCTGCGTATCGCTGGTTTCATACCCGGTTCGCAGGTCCTTCACCATCTGGTAGGGTTGCAGGACATAGGACCGGATCTGGTTGCCCCAGCCCGCGTCACCCTTGTTCTCGTGCGCCTCGTTGATCGAGGCGGTGCGGCGGTCAAGTTCCTGCTGGTAAAGGCGGCTTTTCAGCGCCTTCATGGCGATGTCGCGGTTCTGGTGCTGGGATTTCAGCGACGACGTGACCACGATCCCCGACGGGAAGTGCGTGATCCGCACCGCCGAGTCGGTCTTGTTGACGTGCTGGCCGCCCGCGCCGCTGGAGCGGTAGGTGTCGATGCGGATGTCCTTGTCCTGGACCTCGATCTCGATGTTGTCATCGACCACCGGGTAGACCCAGACCGAACAGAAGCTGGTATGCCGCCGCGCGGCGCTGTCATAAGGCGAGATGCGGACCAGCCGGTGCACCCCGGCCTCGGTCTTCAGCCAGCCATAGGCGTTCTTGCCGCTGATCTTGTAGCTGGCCGACTTGATCCCCGCGCCGTCGCCTTCGGATTCCGACTGCAATTCCACGGTGTAGCCATGCGCCTCGGCCCAGCGGACATACATCCGCGCCAGCATCGCGGCCCAGTCGCAGCTTTCCGTCCCCCCGGCGCCTGCGTTGATTTCCAGGAAGGTGTCGTTGGCGTCGGCCTCGCCATCCAGCAGCGCCTCAAGCTCTTTCGCCTGGGCGACCTTGACCAGGTCGGTCAGCGCGGCCTCGGCCTCGCGCACGATCTCGGTATCGCCCTCGGCTTCGCCCAGCTCGATCAGCTCGACGTTGTCCTTCAACCCGCCGTCGATCATCTTGTAGGCGTTGACCGCATCCAGCAGCGCCTGGCGGTCGCGCATCAGCTTCTGCGCCTTGGCCGGGTCGTTCCACAGGTCGGGATTTTCGATCATCGCGTCGAATTCTTCCAGCCGGTGCGGCGCGGTCTCCCAATCCATCCGCTGCGCCAGAAGCTTCAGCGTCTTTTCGACGGCTTCGATATTGGCTTGGGTTTCGGCGCGCATGGGTCGGGTCCAGTCCTTGAGCTTGGGCGTGGGTCATAAGGCCTTGACCGCGCCCCGGCAAGGGCGCGGCCCGGTCGGGGCAGCGGTGTCAGTAAAGTCCGCCCGAGGAGACGGTGCCGAAATCGGCTTTCTTCGGCACGACGACCTGCTCGCCTTCCGAGGTGGTCACGGTGGTGCCCTGGTCGCCGCCGCCGGTCTCGCCCTCGCCATAGGCGAAGAGGGGCAGGTTCTCGCCCATCGCAAAGCCGCCGTCGACGACAAGACCGATGCCGATCAACGCCTCTTCGCCCTCGCGGAAGTATTCGGCCACCACGTTGTCGCCCGTGGCGTCATCCGGCAAGGGCTGGCCGGTGAAGCGGTCGATGTTGCGGAAATAGCCACCCGGCGGGACCCGGAACTCGCCTCCGCCATACTTCTTCACCGCTTCCTCCATGAAGTCCTGGAAGACCGGAACGCACAGCGTGCCGCCGAAGGCGCTTTCGCCAAGGGTCCGGGGCTGGTCGAAGCCGATGTAGCAGCCCGCGACGATGTTCGAGGAGTAACCGACGAACCAGACATCCTTGGCGTCGTTCGTGGTGCCCGTCTTGCCGGCGATGGGAACCGGCAGGTCCAGCCGGCTGGCCGAGCCGCGCTGCACGGCGCCCTCCATCATGCTGGTCAGCTGGTAGGCGGTGATCGCGTTCATCACCCGTTCGCGGTTGGTGTCGATGGTCACCCCCTGCCCCGCAGGCAGGTTCGCGTCGCCGCAATTCTCGCAGACGCGCTGGTCGTGGCGGTAGATCGTCTTGCCGAAACGGTCCTGCACGCGGTCGACCAGGGTTGGCTCCACCCTTTCGCCACCATTGGCGAACATGGCATAGGCGGCGACCATCTTGAACAGCGTCGTCTCCTGCGCGCCAAGCGAGTTCGCCAGGAACGGAGCCATCCGGTCATAGACGCCAAATCGTTCGGCATAGCCCGCGACCGTCTGCATCCCGATTTCCTGCGCGATGCGGATCGTCATCAGGTTCCGGCTCTGCTCGACGCCTGTCCGCAACGGTGTCGGGCCGTAGTACCTGTTCGAGGCATTCTTCGGGGTCCAGAGACCCTGCGGCGTCTCGATCTCGATCGGGGCGTCGACGACGATGGTCGCGGGGGTGAACCCGCTGTCCAGTGCCGCGGCATAGACGAAGGGCTTGAAGCTGGACCCCGGCTGGCGCGTCGCCTGGGTGGTGCGGTTGAAGACCGAATCCTGATAGCTGAAGCCGCCCTGCATCGCCAGCACGCGGCCGGTGTTCACGTCCATCGCCATGAACGCGCCCTGCACTTCCGGGACCTGACGCAGCGACCAGCGGTTGAAGGTGCCGTCGTCGTTCGTGACGGCGCGGACCAGAACCACGTCGCCGACCGACAGAAGATCGCCCGCGACTTGCGCCCTGCGGCCAAGCTCGCCGCCCTCAAGCAGCTTCCTGGCCCAGGTCACGTCCTCGGCCGGGATGAAATG
>PNNE01000240.1 GCA_013824055.1 Rhodobacter sp.
CCGCCTCGGCGCCGAACAGCCCGCCCTGCAGCGCCGCGAAGAGGCCGAAATGCGACAGCGCCGCGCTGGAGGCCATCGCCGCATGGTCCAGCGGCAGGCCCGCCAGCAGCAGAAACCCGCCGAACAGCGCGACCATTTGCCAGCCGAAGGAAAACAGCATCAGGCCCCGGATCTCCTTGCGGTCGTCCCCGGCGCTGCGGCGCAGGTCGCGAAAGGCAAATCCGGCGATCACCGCCCCCGCCAGTGCCATCAGCGCAACCGGCCAGATCAGCAACCGCCCGGCATCGAGGCTGAAGGCGAGGATGCTGAACAGGAACACGTGGCCCAGAAAGGGCACCGCGATCATGATCGGCGCGCGGCGCTGCGCGATCTCGCCCATGTCGCCGGCGGTGCAGGCACCGGTCAGCCCGGCATGCGACAGGGCCCCGGCCATTCCCGGCGCCAGGTTGCGCACCGCCGCCGTGCGCCCGAACAGCATCAGCGCCGAGATGCCGCCGAACATCCACAGCATCTGGCCGAAGAATCCGTAGACCAGGATCGGCGCCATGCCTTCGGTTGCCAGCGCCTCCAGCAGCAACGAGCCACCGATCAGGAAATTCGCCGCCAGCACCACCGGGATGCCGCCGAACAGCAGCGCGCGCAGCGCCGGTCCGTGCTGCCAGTCGTGCCAGACCCAGCCCAGGGCGACCGCGATCAGCATCGCAAAGAAGATCGGCGGAAAGGCCGCCAGGTCGCGCGCCTCGCGCGCCAGCAGTGCCGCGACCGCGAGGACCGCGATCAGGACCGCAAGCTCCAGCACGCCCTTGCCCAGAAAGCGGCGCTTGTCGGCAACGCGCGAGCCCGCATCCAGGGTGATGGCGGCAAGGATCAGCCCCAGATAGGCGATCAGCGGCATGACAGCGGCCTTCTCGCCGCCGGTTCCCAGCAGCGCGCGCACTGCGGCATCGATGCCCATCAACACGAAGAACGCGCGCAGGATGGCGAAAAGCTGGGATCGGTCGGTGCCGGGGATGACCTCGGTCGCATCGGCGGTCATGGTGGTGTCGGCCTGTTGTGGCACGCGCCCGACAAGACGGCGCAACTGCTGGCCGCCGGTGAAGAAGGCCGCCGCCAAAGCGATGATCGTGGCGCGGCCCAGCATGCCAAGAAGATCATGGTCGCCCAGCCCGGGTGCCCCGGCCCCCGATGCCACCATCAGCGCCCCCAGGCTGAGCCCGAACACCACGATGATCAGGATCGGCGAATAGCGCGACCCCACCACCACGAGGCGCGCCACCAGAACGATCGGCACCAGCACCAGCAGCGTCAGCCAGATCTGGTCGAGAAACGCAAACGGGTGGGTCACGGGCGGCAATCCTCGGCGCGGGGGCGGGGGGCGCAGGATCGCGTCCTCGGACGGCACGGTAGCAGACGATGCGGGCCGACGCAGCCCCCCGGCGGCGTGCTTCGCCGGACCGCGTGGTTGCCAGTGCGCGACCACTGACCACAGTCTCGATGTCCGAGAAGCAAAGCGTCCCGATGACCGTGATCCCGTCCGGCCCGAAGAAGGTGATTGTGGACCGGCACGAGCTTCTGCTTTCGAACGGGTCCTGGACCGAAAGCTTCCAGCCGGCCGAACGGACGGTCGGGGCACTGGATCGGGACGCGCGGGCCGAAGTGCTGGAGCTTTTCCCCGAGCTTGCCGACCAGGCGGCGGCCTTCCCGAGTGCGCGCGTCTCGCTCAGGGCGCATGAGGCGCGGGTGCTGGTCGCCGGCTGACCCCGGCACCTGGCGGGGTCAGGCCAGACCCGCCAGATGCAGGGCCAGACCCAGCCCCGCCGCGCCTGCCAGAACCGTCGCCATGCCCAGCTGCAGCCGGAACACCGCCAGGATGGCCAGCGCCGACAGGCCGGCCGCCACCCAGTTGATCGTACCTGGGACCGGCAGTTCCATCGTCAGCGGGCCGAAGCTGACCCAGGCGACCTGGCTCCAGATCACATGGATCGCGAACCACAGGGCCAGGTTCAGGATCACGCCCACCACCGCCGCAGTGACCGCGGACAGGGCCGCGGACAGGGCCGCGTTCCGCCGCAGCCCCTCCATGTAGGGGGCGCCCAGGAAGATCCAGGCAAAGCAGGGTGCGAAAGTCACCCAGGTCGTCAGAAGCCCGCCCAGCGTCCCGGCCAGGTAAGGCTGCGCCCAGCCGGCCTCGCGCATCGCGCCCATGAAGCCCACGAATTGCAGCACCATGATCAGCGGCCCCGGAGTCGTCTCGGCCATGCCAAGGCCATCCAGCATCTCGCCCGGTTCCAGCCAGCCGTAGGTCCCGACGGCCTCCTGCGCGACCCAGGCCAGAACCGCGTAGGCCCCGCCGAAGGTCAGGACGGCAAGTTTCGAGAAGAAGGTGGCGATGTCGGCAAAGACGCTGCCCGGCGCGACGATCACGATGACTGCGACCGGCAAGAGCCACAGGGCAAGTGCGGCCAGCCCCGCGCGCAGCGCATTGCGCCTGGCCTGGGCGGGCAGGGCGGCTTCCTCGCCCAGCAGGGACTCGGCATCCTGGACCTGGGTCATGCCGACCGCCGAATGACCGCCTGCGACCCGGAAGGCGGGCAGAGCGGCCTTTGCTCCGGCAAAGCCGATCAGGGCCGCCACGGCGATGATCACCGGAAAGGACACCTGCAACGCGAATATCGCCAGGAACGAGGCCGCGGCGACGGCCCGCATCGCGCCATTGCGCAGTGCCCGCCGCCCGACCCGCACGACCGCCTGCAGCACGATGGCCAGCACCGCAGCCTTCAGTCCGAAGAACAGCGCCGAGACGACTCCCACCTGTCCGTAGGCCGCATAGAGCCAGGAAAGGCCCATGATCGCCACGACACCCGGCAGGATGAACAGCAGTCCCGCCACCAGCGCGCCCCGCACGCCATGCATCAGCCAGCCGATGTAGGTCGCCAGTTGCTGCGCCTCGGGGCCGGGCAAGAGCATGCAGAAGTTCAGCGCGTGCAGAAAGCGTCCGTCGCCCAGCCAGCGTTTCTCTTCGACCAGCACGCGGTGCATCACCGCGATCTGGCCCGCCGGTCCGCCAAAGGACAGGGCAGCGATCCTGGCCCAGACGCGGGTGGCTTCGCCAAGTGTCGGATGGTCGGGTCTTGCCGTCATTTCGTCTTCCCGGCCTTCGGCCAATCGTGGGTTTCCCCGGTCGCGTCGCGCGCCCAGCGGAAGAAGGCATCGTAAAGCAGCAGGCCCGCGTCAAGCTGTGCCTGATCGTCCGCGAACATCCGCGACAGGCCCAGCGAGGCCGCCAGCAACCCGGCACATTCCGGTGCCAGCTCTGGCCGCGCCGTGTCGGCGCCGCGAACGATGGTTGCCAGCCGGTCCAGCGCGGGCAGGCGCAGCCCGAATTCGGCAAGCAGCGTGTCGAAGGTGCACAGATCGCCCCGGTGGCTCCAGAACGTGTCCTCGATGTCGAACGCGGCGGCGCCCATCATCTCGGCC
>PNNE01000137.1 GCA_013824055.1 Rhodobacter sp.
AAACATGTCCAGCGCCTTGCGCGCATCCAAGAGCGCCACGTCCTGCGGCGTGCTGACCACGATGGCCCCGGTCAGCTGCGTCCGCTGGCACAAAGTCAGCTGCACATCCCCCGTCCCCGGCGGCAGGTCTATGATAAGGACATCCAGCTTGCCCCAGGCCACCTGCCCCAGCAGCTGCTGCAAGGCCCCCATCAGCATCGGCCCGCGCCAGACCACTGCCTCGTCTTCCTTCAGCATCAGGCCGATCGACATCATCGTCACCCCATGCGCGACCAGGGGCTCGATGATCTTGCCGTCGGGGGACGAGGGCCGCTTCGACACGCCCATCATCTTCGGCTGCGACGGACCGTAGATATCGGCATCCAGCAAACCGACCCGCCGCCCCCGCCGTGCCAGCGCCACGGCCAGGTTCGACGCCACCGTCGACTTGCCGACCCCGCCCTTTCCGCTTGCCACCGCGATGATCCGGTCGATCCCCGAGATCTTCTGCGGCCCCCCCGCCTGCGGCGTCGGATGCTGCCCGATCTTCAGGCTGGGAGGTGCCGCCTTCGCCGCCGGCCCATGCGCCGTCATCACCGCCTGCACCGATGTCACCCCCGGCAGGGCCTTCAGCCTGGCCTCCGCCTCGGCCTGGGCCGGACCCAGCGCGCGGGCCTCGTCAGGCGTCGCCGCCTCGATCACAAAGCGCACCAGGCCCCCGTCGACGGTCAGGGCCCGAATCAGATCCCGACCGACAAGGTCGCCGCCTCCGGGGTGCCCGACCCCTGCCAGGACACGCAGCACCTGGTCACGATCCACCGCCATCGTTTCAACTCCGCTGAAGATTTGCACTAAGGTCGTAGCGTTTCGGCGGAAGGGCAAGCTCTGTTGACCAGATGCTCAAGAATTCGGCGAACACCTTGGTAAATCATGACATTTCCGTGACCCGAGCCATGCACATGCTGCATGGCAGCATTGTCGAGAGCCCCTATTGTGCATCCGCAGCATGAGGCCCATGTTATCCCTAACAGCGCGACAGAACGTTGCTGACCCTATCGAAGAGGCTTGAGTGACATGGCTTATGTGAACACCAACTCCATCGCCCGCAAGGGTTTCGCTGACCGCCTGGCGTATCTGAAGGACCTCGTCCTGACCGCGATCGCCCAGCGCCGCGTCTACACCCGGACCGTGGCCGAGCTGAACGCTCTGACCGACCGCGAGCTTGTCGATCTGGGCATCTCGCGCCTCAGCATCACCGAGATCGCCCGCGAGGCGGCCTACGGCAAGTAAGATTTCGTCCGGGTCCGTCCTCCTCCCCGGACCCGAGACGATTGCGGCGATGCCCCTCCTCCTCCCTGGGCAAAGCCGCGCCTTCTTCGGACCTTCGGGTCCAACCGCATCGGGCGCCCACCCTCCTCCCGGGTTGCCTGGTACTGCGGCGGTGCCATCCTCCTCCCGGCACCGCCGTACAGACCATCCCTAGGCCCCACCTCCTCCCGGGGCCGAACGGACCAGCGACGGTGCCAACCCTCCTCCCTGGCACCGTCGCCCCCTTTCCGGGCGCAAAGCCCGATCGGCATCGGACGCCCCATCCTCCTCCCGGGGTGCGCCGATCTTCCGGCGGCCCTCTCTCCTCCTCCCTGAGGGCCGCCGCCTTTCCCCCTTGCAGCCCGCAGGCTCCCGCGAAATAGTCCCGCCGTTCCCGGCGTTTGGAGACAGCATGCGGGCCTCTGTCCTCTCTGCAGCCACCGTGGCCGCCCTGGTGGGCTATGCCGCGTCGGTCGCGATCCTGCTCGCCGCCGCCACCGCCCTGGGCGCAACCCCCGAACAGACCGCGAGCTGGCTTCTGGCCATCAGCCTGGGCAAGGCGGTCGGCTCCGCGCTCCTGTCGTGGACTTCGAAGGTCCCCGTCGTCCTGGCATGGTCCACTCCGGGGGCTGCCCTGATCGCCGCAACCGAAGGCATCAGCTTTGCCGAGGGCGTCGGCGCGTTCGTCGTGACCGGCCTGCTGGTCGCCGCGACCGGCCTGATCCGCCCGCTTGGGGCGCTGGTCGCCCGCATCCCGGACGGCATCGCCGCGGGCATGCTGGCCGGAGTCCTGCTGCCGTTCTGCCTGACGGGGGCCATCGCGGCCCAGACTCTGCCCATGCTTGTCCTGCCGATGGTTGGCGTCTTCCTGGTGGTCCGGCTCTGGAACCCCGCGATGGCGACCCTCGCCGCCTTTGCCTGCGGGATCGCGCTGGCGCTTCTGACGGGACGGACCTCTCGGGCCTGCGACTGACCGCGCCGCTGCTGGAGGTCACGACGCCTGCGTTCCGCCCTGGCGTGATCCTCGGCCTTGCCCTGCCGCTGTACCTGGTGACGATGGCGTCGCAGAACCTGCCCGGCTTCGCGACCCTGCGCGCGGCCGGATACGAGCCGCCCGTTTCCGCCGCCCTGACCACCACGGGCCTGATCTCGACCGTGACCGCCGTCTTCGGAGCCCATACCGTCAGCATGGCCGCGATCACCGCCGCGATCTGCCTGGGCCCGGATGTCCACCCGGACAAGGACCGCCGCTGGATCGTCGGCCTCGCCTATGCCGGGGTCTGGGTGCTCTTGGGCCTTCTCAGCCCCACTGTCCTGCAGCTGATCGCGGCACTTCCCGCCCCGGTTGTCGCGGCCCTGGTGGCGCTGGCGCTGCTTGGCCCGCTGATGGGGGCGCTGACGGCGGCCTTCGCCCAGCCCGACCAGCGCCTGGCCGCCACGCTGACGCTGGTGACGACCGCCTCCGGCATGGCCGCCTTCGGCATCGGCGCGGCCTTCTGGGGGCTGCTGGTGGGCCTTGCCGCCTGGGGCCTGGAGCATGTGAAACCCCGCAAGGCCTGAGGGCACTGCAAATCTTTCCGAAAAGATTTGCCAAAATCCTTCGAAGGATTTTGTCCCGGCACAAATCCTGACGCCACCCTGACGCCCACGCCCAACCCCACACCCAACCCCACAGCCAACCCCTTGAATTTCCAGCCATCACGCCGCGTCTCCACCGTGGACAGGATCGTCCCGCCCCGCTATCCTCCGCCCCGTCCAACCCCAGGGAGACCGCCATGCAGACCATGCTCGGAGTGATCGGCGGATCCGGGGTCTACCAGATCGACGGCCTGGAGGGGGCCTCGTGGGTAAAGGTGGGGACCCCCTGGGGCAAGCCCTCGGACGCGGTGCTGGTGGGTCGCCTGACTGGCATGCCCGTCGCCTTCCTGCCCCGCCACGGCCGCGGCCACGTCCACACTCCGACCTCCGTCCCCTACCAGGCCAACATTGACGCGCTGAAGCGCCTTGGCTGCACCGACATCCTTGCCGTCTCGGCCGTGGGGAGCCTGCGGGAAGACTTCGCCCCCGGACACTTCGTCCTGGTTGACCAGTACATTGACCGCTCCACCCAGCGGCCCCCCAGCTTCTTCGGCCCCGGCTGCGTCGCCCATGTCAGCCTCGCCGACCCCACCTGCCCCCGCC
>PNNE01000011.1 GCA_013824055.1 Rhodobacter sp.
ATCAGCCCGTACAGCGCCAGGATCACCAGCACCAGGATCAGCCCGTATTCCTCGGCCGCGACCGCGATGATGAAATCGGTATGCGCATCCGGCAGCGACCATTTCACCTGGCCCTCGCCCACGCCCACGCCGAAGAACCCGCCCTCCTGGATCGCGTTCGCCGCGAAGCCAAGCTGCGTGCGGGGGTCGACGTCGGGCGACAGGAACCCGTCGATCCGGCGCGCGAAATGTTCCGAGCTTTCGTAGAACGCCAGCCCCGCCACCGCGACCAGGCCGCCCACGCCGCCGATCAGCAGCATCGGCGCGCCGCCGATGAAATAGATCACGCCCCAGGCGAACAGGATCAGCGCCGCCTGTCCGAAATCGGGCTGCATCGCCAGGAACGCGACCACGACCAGCGTCAGCGCAAAGGAGATGGACTTGCCCGGCGGGCCGTTCAGGTCCTGGCTGGCAGCGATCAGCCAGGCCACCACGATCACGAACCCGGGCTTCAGGAACTCCGAGGGCTGGACCGAGGCGAAGCCGAAGGAAAACCAGCGCACCGCGCCCTTGCCGAAGTCGGTCCCGAAGATCGGCAGCAGCATCAGCGCCAGCATCGACACCGCGAAACCCAGCACCCCGATCCTGCGCACCATGTCCGGCGGCATCATCGAGATGCCGATCATCAGCATCAGCGCGATCCCCCCGAAAAAGGCCTGCCGCTGGACATAGAAGAAGGGCTCCAGCCCGTTGCGCGACGCCAGCGGCACCGAGGCGGCCAGGCCCAGCAGAAGCCCGATCCCGAACAGCACGAAGACGCAGGTCAGCGTCCACTTGTCGATCGTGCGCCACCACCTCGGGATGACCGGCTCCGCCACCCGAACGGGATTGGAGCCATAGACCATTTCAGTCATGGAAAACCGCCTGTTACGCCTGCTCTGCCTTTGGAAGCCCGGGTGTGTCCCCCAGGTCTTCAACCGGCAGAGTAGCGCCAAAAGAGTCGCAAGGCCAGCGCGAAGTCGGGCGCTGCGGCGGGAATTCGGGGGGAATTTTGGGGGTAATTCGGGGGTAATTCGGGGGGTCAGCCGTTGCGGATCACATGGTCCGCCGCGACCGAACCATCACGGACCCAGCGGCCGTTGGGAAGGTCGTTTTCCTCAAGCTTCTCAACGATTTCGGCTTCGGTCAGCCCCAGCCTTTCCCACCGGCCGCGCAACCGGGCGCGAAGGACATGTTCGGGGACCTCGACCATCACCGTCACATCGAACACCGGCCGCAGGCGGTCCCAGGGGGGCTGGTTCAACAGCAGCCAGTTGCCCTCGACCACGATCACCGGGACCTCACGCGGGATCAGCCGCGCTCCGGCCCGGGCGATCTCGATCTTGCGGTCGAAGACCGGCACCGCGACCTCGGCCTCGTCCCGGTCGCGCAGGCGCTTCAGCGTGTGGTAAAGCCCGCCGACGTCGAAGGTCATCGGCGCCCCCTTCCTTGGCCGCAGCCCGGCGGGCACCAGATGAAGATCGTCGTAATGATACCCGTCCATCGGCAGCACCGCCGCCAGCCCCGGCCGCCGGCCGTTCAACTTGCCGACCAGCTTGTCGGCCAGCGTGGATTTCCCCGACCCCGGCGCACCCGCCAAGGCGGCGATGACCCGGCGCCCCGCTGCCGCCCGCGCCTCAAGCAGGTTGGCCAGTTGTGCCAGATCAATGGGCTCTCCCTGCATCCTGACCTCCTCGGGGCTTGATCGCACCATGCGCCGGGTCGCAGCCCGCACGCAAGACCGGCCCGGTTCTCGCTGGCCCGGTTCTCGCTGACCCGGTTCTCGCTGGCTCGGCGCGCCGTGGTCAGGTGTCGCCAAACCCAAGCCGCCCGCGATCAAGCCTTTGAAATCCCGTCGTACCCAAAGGTTTTCCACCGTGGACACATCCCGTCAGAACGGCACGTCACCCACCTGATCGGCGGGGATCACCCAGCGGGCGACCACCTTCTTTGTCCCGGCCTGGTCGAACTCGATGTCCAGCTTGTCGCCCTCGATCGCCATGATCTCGCCGTAGCCGAACTTCTGGTGGAAGACCCGGTCCCCGATCACATAGGGAGAGACCGCCTCCATGTCGATCACCACATGCCGCGCCTCTTGCGGCTGCCGCATGGGACGGACGCTGGAATTCTCCTGCATCCGCCGCCAGCCGGGGGAATTGTAGACGTCGGCCTTGGAAACCCGCTCTTCCAGCGCCGAGCCGAACCCAACCTGTGCCGCCGCCCCGTAGCCGCCGCCGTAGAGGCCGGGCGCGGTCAGCACCTCGACATGCTCGGGCGGCAGCTCGTCGATGAAACGGCTGGGAGCTGCGACTGCCACTGCCCGTAGACCCGCCGGTTCGAGGCGAAACTGATCGTGCAGACCGCTTCGGCCCGGGTGATGCCCACATAGGCCAGCCGCCGCTCCTCCTCCAGCCCCTTCAGCCCGCTTTCGTCCATGCTGCGCTGGCTGGGGAAGAGGCCATCCTCCCAGCCCGGCAGGAAGACCACCGGGAATTCAAGCCCCTTGGCGGCGTGCAGGGTCATGATCGTGACCTTTTCCTCGGCGCCTTCGGTCTCGTTGTCCATGATCAGGCTGACGTGTTCGAGAAAGCCCTGCAGGTTGTCGAACTGCTCCAGCGCCTTGACCAGTTCCTTGAGGTTGTCCAGCCGGCCCGGCGCCTCGGGGGTCTTGTCGTTCTGCCACATCTCGGTGTAGCCACTTTCGTCCAGGATCGTCTCGGCCAGGCGGATGTGGTCGTATTCGGGGTGCAGCGTGGCGCGGTGCCAACGATCCACCCCGTCGACAAAGGCCCGCAACTGCGACGCTCCCTTCCCGCCGATCACCCCCCTGACCAAAGCCTCCCGCGCGCCGTCCAGCAGCGAGACCCCCGCCCCCCGCGCAAGCTGGTTGATCCTGGCCTGCGCCGTGTCGCCCAGGCCCCGCTTCGGCAGGTTCACCACCCGCTCGAAGGCCAGATCGTCGTCGGGGCTGACGGCCAGCCGGAAATAGGCCATCGCATCGCGGATTTCCTGGCGTTCGTAGAAGCGCGGCCCCCCGATCACCCGATACGGCAGGCCGATGGTCAGGAACCGGTCCTCGAAAGCGCGCATCTGGTGGCTGGCGCGGACCAGGATCGCCTGGTGGTTCAGGTCCACCGGGGTCATGCCACGGGTGCCGCGCTGGATCGCCTCGATCTCTTCGCCGATCCAGCGGGCCTCTTCCTCGCCGTCCCAGTGACCGATGAGGCGGACCTTTTCACCCGGCTCGCCTGCGGTCCACAGCGTCTTGCCCAGCCGGTCGGCGTTCCTGGCGATGACCCCCGAAGCCGCACCAAGAATATGGGCCGTGGAGCGATAGTTCTGCTCCAGCCGGATGACCTGCGCGCCGGGGAAGTCCTTCTCGAAGCGCAGGATGTTGCCGACCTCGGCCCCGCGCCAGCCGTAGATCGACTGGTCGTCGTCGCCGAC
>PNNE01000322.1 GCA_013824055.1 Rhodobacter sp.
GGCCTTGCTGCGTCCGGGACGTTTCGACCGCCAGATCCACGTGCCGAACCCCGACATCAAGGGCCGCGAGAAGATCCTGTCGGTCCATGCCCGCAAGGTGCCGCTGGGACCGGATGTCGATCTGCGGACCATTGCCAGGGGATCGCCGGGGTTCAGTGGTGCCGACCTGATGAACCTGGTGAACGAGGCCGCGCTGATGGCGGCGCGAAACGGGCGCCGGTTCGTCACCATGATCGACTTCGAGAATGCCAAGGACAAGGTCATGATGGGCGCCGAGCGCCGCAGCATGGTGCTGACGCCCGAGCAGAAGGAAATGACGGCGTACCACGAGGCCGGCCACGCCATCGTCGGCATGGCGCTGCCGAAATGCGACCCGGTCTACAAGGCGACGATCATCCCGCGCGGCGGTGCGCTTGGCATGGTGATGAGCCTGCCGGAGATCGACCGGCTGAACTGGCACCGTGACCAGTGCGAAGAGCGCATTGCGATGACGATGGCGGGCAAGGCGGCCGAGATCATCAAGTACGGGCCGGATTCGGTGTCGAACGGGCCGTCGGGCGACATCCAGCAGGCGTCCGCGCTGGCGCGGGCGATGGTGCTGCGCTGGGGGATGTCGGATGTCGTGGGCAACATCGACTATGCCGAGGCGGCGGACGGCTATACCGGCAACACCGGAGGCTTCTCGGTTTCGGCCGAGACCAAGCGGCTGATCGAACAGGAAGTGAAGCGCCTCATCGACGAAGGCTACGAGACCGCCCGACGCATCCTGCTGGAGAAGCAGGAAGAATGGGAACGTCTTGCCAAGGGCCTGCTGGAGTATGAGACGCTGACCGGCGACGAGATCCGCAAGGTTGTCGCAGGTGAGACTCTGGGCGGCGGTGACAATGCCGACAAACCCTCGTCGGGCGGCGGTTCGGCCTCGGTCGCGGCGATCCCCAAGACGCGGGGGCGCACGAAGAAGCCGGGGACGGACCCGGAACCGGCACCGCTGTAACCAAGGAAAGGCCCCGCACCGTCGGGGCCTTTTGCTTTGTCGCCCCTGCCGCTAATCTGCGCGGCGGCAAGGGAGACATTGGATGATCACGGCATATGCAACCAGGGGCGCGCGGCTGGAGAAGCTGGACCTGTCGAACCGCCATCTGTCCGAGGCGCTGTGGATCGACCTTGAGGTCCCGACCGACGCCGAGGAAGATGCCGTGGAAGCGGTCCTGGCGCTGGACATCCCCACCCGCGAGGACATGCAGGAGATCGAGGTCTCGTCCCGCATCTATCGCGACGATGGAGCATTGTTCCTGACCGCGCAGGTCATTGCCAGCCCCGAGGCGCGCGAGGCCGAGATCGGTCCGGTGACCTTCGCCGTGCGGCCCGACCGGCTGGTCACGGTGCATTACCACCATCCCCGGTCGCTGGGCTATTTCGCCGACTGGGCGGCGCGGCACGACACGGTGCTGGAGAACGGTCTCGATGCGCTGATGGGCCTGCTGGAGGCCATCGTCGACCGACTGGCCGACATCCTGGAGGGCGAGGCACGTCAGCACGAACTGCTGTCGAAGGCGATCTTCGCGGCGCACCGCCCCTCGGGTCGGGCCGAGACGCTGGGCGCGGTGTTGCAGCGGATCGGGCGGGCCGAAGCGATGAATGGCCGGGTCAACGAAAGCCTGGCGACGATCCTGCGGATCCTGACCTACCTGACGGCGACCCCCGAAGCGGCAGAGGGCCCCTGCCTGAATGCGCGACAGATGCCCATCGCTCAGGCGCATTTGCAGGACGTCCGGTCCCTGCGCGAGGTGGCGGCGGCTCAGGCCGAGAAGGTCCGGTTCCTGCTGGATGCGACCCTGGGGGTGATCAGCATCCGGCAGTCGGACGTGATCAAGGTATTCTCGGTCGTCGCCTTCGTCTTCCTGCCGCCGACGCTGATCGCCAGCATCTATGGCATGAACTTCGATTACATGCCGGAACTGGGGTGGACCTGGGGTTATCCGATGGCGCTGGGGATGATGGTGATGTCGGCGCTGGTTCCCTATACGATCTTCCGGTGGAAGAAGTGGCTGTAGCGTCAGCCCGACTGCCCGCCCCGGGTTCGGGCGCTTCCGTTCGTTGTCCATGAGGCCCTGAATGCCCGCACTTGTCCCCTCTGCCTACGCGGCCCGCGTCGTCTGGCTGGGCTACCAGCCGGTGCCGGTGGAGAAACTGGTGATCACCTCGGTTCCGCTGGAGGTGATGCCGCTGAGTTTTGCGGGATTCGAGGGCGAGGTCCATGCCGGGCTGACCCGGCCCTCTTGCAGTCGGGTGTTGAAGCAGCATCCGCGCAACACGACGATCCGGAACGTTCGGCAGCTGTGCGTGGTCAGCACCGAGGAGATGGCCGAGGTGGCCCGCGACATGGGGTTGGCCGCGATGGATTACGCCTGGGTCGGGGCCTCGCTGGTGCTGGAAGGCATCCCGGACCTGACGCACCTGCCGCCCTCGAGCCGGTTGCAGGGGCCGGACGGGGTGACGCTGGTCGTCGACATGGAGAACCTGCCCTGTCAGGAACCTGCGGTGACCATCGAGAAGGCTCTGCCGGGGCAGGGCAAGGGCTTCAAGCGCGCGGCCGAGGGCAAGCGGGGTGTCACGGCCTGGGTCGAACGCGAGGGCGTCCTGCGGCTGGGCGACGTGATGCGCCTGCACCTCCCGGCGCAGCGGCCCTGGGGGCCGAGTCGCGTGGAATGAACGTTCTGCGGGCTGATGGATTCGCATAAATGTTCCGCAGTTTCGTATCGGAAACGAGACACGGCGAATTTCGCGGGGTTTAGGTCGCAAAACGCCTTCGACTAGCGCCTCCGGCCCGGTATCACGTCGCAAATGGCACAATTTGCCCGCACATAAGCCCACTGGGGAGACGCACATGGCCTTCAAGACCGACATCGAGATTGCACGCGAAGCGAAAAAGAAGCCGATCATGGAGATCGGGGCCAAGCTGGGCATCCCGTCGGAGCACCTGCTGCCCTATGGGCACGACAAGGCCAAGGTCAGCCAGGAGTTCATCAAGTCGCTGGCGGGGCGTCCGGATGGCAAGCTGATCCTGGTGACGGCGATCAACCCGACTCCGGCGGGCGAGGGCAAGACGACGACCACCGTGGGGCTGGGCGACGGGCTGAACCGGATCGGCAAGAAGGCCGTGGTCTGCATCCGCGAAGCGAGCCTTGGCCCGAACTTCGGGATGAAGGGCGGCGCTGCGGGCGGCGGGATGGCGCAGGTCGTGCCGATGGAGGAGATGAACCTTCACTTCACCGGCGACTTCCACGCGATCACCTCGGCCCACAACCTGCTGGCGGCGATGATCGACAACCACATCTACTGGGGCAACGAGCTGCACATCGACGAGCGCCGGATCGTCTGGCGCCGGGTGATGGACATGAACGACCGCGCGCTGCGCGACATCGTGGTGAACCTGGGCGGCGTCGCCAACGGCTT
>PNNE01000210.1 GCA_013824055.1 Rhodobacter sp.
TGTACATCGACATGAACACCTCGCCGCGCGGCGGGCTGGGTGTTGTGCAGCGCCTTCAGCGTGCCGGGGATCGGCCAGGCGCGCAGGTCGCCGTCGCCCTGGTCCCAGATCAGGCCGGTCTCATGGACATCCTCGCCGCAGATGTCGAGACCGAGGATGGAGATCGGCAGATGGCGGCCATTGTTGTAAAATGACAAAAGCTCATGCCGCCGGATGATCTTTCCCCGGCCGATGCCGTTGGCGTCGTGCAGGATAATGTCAAATGCCTCGATCTCGGGGTGGGCCGCGAGAAAGGCTTCCGCCTCGGCTGGGGTGGACCCGGAGGGGCTGGTCGTGGTCATTGTCAGGCCTTGAACAGTTCGGTGAGGATGGCGTCGAAGCTGGCGATCAGGCGGTCGACCTGGGCCTTCTTCGTTGCGGGGCTGATCAGCATCATGTTGTGGAAGGGCGCGATGAGCGTGCCGCGGTTGATGAGGCCGGTGTGGATCGCGGCCTCGACCTTGGGCTGGTGCGCGTGTCCCGCCTGGGTGCCGTTCTTCAAAGGCCCGGGGGCGCAGATGAATTCGACCCGGGCACCGACGCGGACGACGTGCCAGGGGGCCTGGTGGCGGTCGATGACCCTGGCCAGGCCGTGCGAAAGGCGTTCGGCCAGCTTTTCCATATGCGCGTAGTTTTCCGGGGTCATCACCTGGCCCAGGGTCGCGACCAGGCAGGCGAATTGCATCGGGTTGGCCGAAAGTGTGGTGCCCATGCCGGTGCGACCGGGCTCGCGTCTGGCGTCCGCCTCTTCGTACCGCCTTGCGGTATCCTCGCTCAGCCCCCAGACGGCGGTCGGCATGCCGCCTGCCACGCATTTGCCGACGACGAAGATGTCGGGGCGCAGCGACTGGACCCGGGTGTAGCCGCCAAGGCCGGAGGAAATGGTGTGCGTCTCGTCGATGATGAGAAGCGTGCCGTGTTTCAGCGACAGTTGGCGCAGGCCATCGTGGAAGCCCGCCTCGGGCAGCACCATGCAGGAATTGGTCATCACCGGCTCGGTCAGGATCGCGGCGACGTCGCCTTTGGCGAGGGCGGCTTCGACGCTGGCCAGGTCGTTGAATTCGCAGGCAACCGCTGTCTGGGTCAGGTCGCTCACCTGGCCGAGCAGACCGGGTGAGTTCACCGTGCGGCCGTTTTCCAGGCTGACAAAGGTGTCGTCCACCGTGCCGTGGTAGCAGCCGTTGAAGACCAGCACCTTGGGTTTGCCGGTGATGGCGCGGGCGACGCGCAGCGCGAAGCGGTTGGCGTCGGTGGCGGTGGTGGCGATCTGCCAGCGGAAGGGGCCGAAGCGGTCGGTCAGCAGGCGGCCGGCCTCCAGCGCGGCTTCGGTGGGCAGCATGTAGGTCAGCCCGCGCCGGGCCTGGGCGCGGATGGCTTTCGCGACGGGGGGCGGCGAGTGGCCGAACATCGACCCCGTGTCGCCAAGGCAGAAATCGTCAAGCCTGATGCCGTCGATGTCCTCGATCCGCGCGCCCTGCGCCTTGGCGACCAGGGGCAGGTGCGGCATCGGCCAGTCGGCCATCCAGTGCATCGGCACACCGCCAAGGAAGTGCCCCGCGCCCGCCGCAAGCGCCTTCAGCGCCCGAGGCCGGGCCGTCGCGTAAACCGCAGCTTCGCGGGCGGCGAAAGCGGTCAGGCGGTCGGTCGAAATACCGGCAATGGTTTCAGCAGACATGGCAGGCCCCGAAGACGTCGCTGCGTTTATGCCGGAATTTGATCAAATAGCAAGCGGCGGCTCGTCGTGCGTCTTCGACTTCTCCTCGCCAGGTGCATCAAGCGAGGAGCGACGAAGTCGACGACGAGCGGGTCGTCAGGCCCAGCGGCCCTCGAAATCCTCGGGGACCAGAAGGTTGTGCCGACCCATGTTCTTCACATCGCGCTCGCCGCACAGCGCCATCGTGACGTCCATTTCCTTGCGGATGACCTCCAGCGCCTTGGTGACACCCGCCTCGCCCATCGCGCCAAGCCCGTGGATGTAGGCCCGGCCGATCATCGTGCCCCTGGCGCCCAGCGACAGGGCTTTCAGCACGTCCTGGCCGGACCGGATGCCGCCGTCCATCCAGACCTCGGTCTGGTCGCCGATCGCGCGGACGATGGAGGGCAGCACGCGGATGGAGCTGAGCGCGCCGTCCAGCTGCCGCCCGCCGTGGTTCGACACGATCACCGCGTCGGCCCCGGCGTCGGCGGCCATTTTCGCGTCCTCGGCATCGAGCACCCCTTTCAGGATGAACTTGCCCTTCCACTGGTCGCGGATGCGGGCGACCTTGCCCCAGTCCAGCTTGGGGTCGAACTGTTCGTTGGCCCAGGCGGTCAGGTCCGACAGCTTTTGCACGCCCTTCACATGGCCGACGATGTTGCGGAACTGGCGGCGCGGGGTCCGCAGCATGTTGAAGGCCCAGCGGGGTTTCGTGGCGATGTTGATCAGGTTCGGGATCGTGGGTTTCGGGGGCGAGGTCAGGCCGTTCTTCAGGTCCTTGTGGCGCTGCCCGAGGATCTGCAGGTCCAGCGTCAGCACCAGCGCCGAGCACTTTGCCGCCCGGGCCCGTTCGATGATCGCGTCGACGAAATCCTCGTCCCGCATCACGTAAAGCTGGAACCAGAACGGCTCCGGGCTGTGCGCGGCCACGTCCTCGATCGAGCAGATCGACATGGTCGACAGGGTGAAGGGCACCCCGGCCTTGGCCGCGGCACGGGCGGCGTGGATCTCGCCATCGGGGTGCTGCATGCCCGTCGAGCCGACGGGGGCCAGAGCGACCGGCATCGAGACCTTCTGCCCCGCCATCGTGCTGTCCAGGGTCCGGCCCGTCAGGTCGCGCGCGACGCGCTGGCGAAAGCGGAGCTTGCCGAAGTCGGAGCTATTCTCGCGGAAGGTCTGCTCGCTGTAGCTGCCGCTTTCGCAGTAATCCCAGAACATCCTTGGCGTGCGCTTCTGGTGCAGGCGCTTCAGGTCCTCGATGCAGGTGATGACGGGCATGGCATCCTCGGATATTGGTGAAGTGAACTTACCAATCGGCGGCGTCAGCGCAAGCGGGAACGCGCGGTCAGGCCATCGTCCGAGACTGGCGAGGCGTGGCGCGGGGGCGGCGTGATCGCCAGGGGCAAGATCGCGCACCCGGCCGGGAAGGGCGACGGAGCCGTCGGCGCGGACCGCGGCAGGACCTTGGCGATGCGCTGTTCACCCTGCAGGCGGATGTCCCGCAGGGTGCGGGCCTGCAGCCCGGCGCAGCCCGCCGAACCGCGCTGGCCCGCCGGTCAGGCGGAATGGGCGCCGTCGGCCAAGGCCTTCACCTTTGCCAGGACCTCGGCCACCGGAACTCCTGCGCCGATGTCCTTCACGATGGCCGACCCGACGACGCAGCCGTCCGCGACGCTGGCGATGGCCCTCGCCTGGTCGGGGGTGTTGATCCCGAAACCC
>PNNE01000106.1 GCA_013824055.1 Rhodobacter sp.
GGATGCGCGCGGCGTGATCTCGGTCACCGAGCGGCAGGCCTATATCGGTCGGGTGCGGGCTTTGGCAAAGCAATGCGCCGATGCCTTCCGCCAGACCGAAGCGGGGGCGGACCTGTGAATGTTCGAGTACACCCGCTGTTTCACCGGCTACTTTTCTGGTTGTACCGGTTTGACGGCCCAATCGGGGCGAGCGCGGGACGCAAGCTTCGGCGGCGTCGCATGAAAGTGAGTGTCGCGGATTTTGACCGACAGCTCGCGGCGGTCACCGAGTCCGACATCTGTCTGGATCTTGGGGCCAATATGGGTGTCGTTACCGAAAAACTCGCGGCAACCGGAGCTACCGTCCATGCATACGAGCCGGATCCGCATTGCTTTGCAGCATTGCAGGCGCGGTTCGCAGGAAAGAAGAACGTTCATCTTCACAATGTCGCCGTGGCTCGTGAAGCAGGGTGGGCGACGCTGCGTCGAACCCTTAACTTTGACGAGGCACCGGATCTTTTCAGCCAGGGCTCCAGCATAACGGTGCAAGATCCAGCCACATATCAAGCGGATGGCATCAGGGTCCAGACACTTGCATTTATTGATGTTGTGAATGGCTTCGATCATCCAGTTGCGATCGTGAAAATGGATATCGAGGGCGCGGAGTTCGATATCCTTGAACATATTTTAGAAATGAGCGACCGGTTTCCAATCAGGTCGATGTTCGTAGAAACCCATGAGCGGTCTGTGCCCGGCAAGACTGTACTGCTCCGGCGGGTCCGCCAGATGGACTGGATGGGCGAGTTGCCGTTTCCCATAGACACATATTGGCCATAGGAGGTGCACACTTGAATGTCGCCAAGCTGATCGTGGGGGCCATCTTGATCGTCGCAGCCGCCGCTGGTGCCTTTCTGTGGTACACCGCCGAACGCGCCTTCTATGAACCCGTCGCCTTCCAGCCCGGCGCGGAAATCCGGCTGGTGCCGCTGACCGGCGATCAGCCCGAGGCCATTGTGGTCGAAGCGGTCGAGGGGATCGACGCGGTCAGCTCTCCGATCAAGTTCCGCGCCTGTTTCACGACGCCCCTGTCGTGGCGATGCTGAGCGAGACCTACCGCGCCTACCCGGCGGCCGAGCCGCTGGTCGCGCCGCGCGCCTTCGACTGCTTTGACGCGCGGGCCATCGGTCAGGCGCTGCAAAGCGGCGAGGCGCTGGCCTTCCTGTCCGAGCCGGAGATCCATCCCGGTGTCGACCGGGTCGTGGCCGTCTTCTCCGACGGGCGCGCCTTTGCCTGGCATCAGCTGAACGGCAACCTCGCGGAGTGAGCATGGCCGAGGCCGAGGACGCCCTGAGAAAGCTGAAGCGCCGTCACAAGCGCGACCTGCGCCATGCGCGGGCCGAGGGGCTGCTGGCGGGGGTGGTCTCGATGCTGCGGCCAGGGGATGTGGTGGTGGACTGCGGCGCGAACCGGGGCGATGTGACCGAGGTGCTGGCCGCGTCGGGTGCCACGGTCCATGCCTTCGAGCCGGACCCCTACAACCTGGCGCACCTGCAGGACCGCTTTGCCACGGCAGCCAACGTGACGCTGCATGCGGCGGCGGTCGGGGTCACGGCAGGGACCGTGCGGCTGATGCGGGCGGCGAACTGGGACGCCAACCCCGACTTCGCCTGCGTGAAAAGCACTGTCGTTTCCGGGGGCCACAACATTGCCGAAGGGCAGGGGATCGACGGGCAGGGGATCGACGGGCAGGGAATCGACGTGGCGCTGACCGACTTCCCGGCCTTTCTGCGCGGGCTGCTGGACGCTCATGACCGGGTCGCCTTCGTCAAGATGGACATCGAGGGCGCCGAGCTTGACCTGCTGGGCGCGATGCTGGAGGCGCGGCTCTTCGACCAGATCCAGCTGACCGTCGCCGAGACCCACGAGCACAAGTTCAAGGACCTGCGCCCCCGCTTTGCCGACCTGCGCGCTGCCATCGCCGCCGCCTATCCGCCCGCCCGCGTGAACCTCGACTGGATCTAGGAACCCGAAATGCCCGACCTGCTGATCGAACTCTTCTCCGAGGAAATTCCGGCCCGGATGCAGGCCCGCGCCCGCGAGGACCTGCGCAAGCTGGTGACCGACGGGCTGGTCGAGGCGGGGCTGACCTATGCCAGCGCCGGGGCGTTCTCGACACCGCGGCGGCTGGTGCTGTCGGTGGAAGGGCTGACCTCCGAGTCTCGCCCGGTGCGGGAGGAGCGGAAGGGGCCATCGGTCTCGGCCCCCGCGCAGGCGGTGGAGGGGTTTCTGCGGTCCACCGGTCTGACGCTGGACCAGCTGGAGCGGCGGGCGGACAAGAAGGGCGAGACCTTCTATGCCGTGGTGGAAAAGCCCGGCCGTCAGGCGGCCGAGATCGTGGCCGAGGTGCTGGAGGCGGTGATCCGCACTTTCCCCTGGCCAAAGTCGATGCGCTGGGGCTCGGGGACCTTGCGCTGGGTGCGGCCGTTGCAGTCGATCCTCTGCCTGCTGTCCGACGAGACCGGCGCCCATGTCGTGCCGGTGGCGGTCGACGGGATCGTGGCGGGCAACGTGACCGAAGGCCACCGCTTCATGGGGATCGGGCGCTTCACCGTCACTGGCTTCGACGACTATGTGGTCAAGCTGAAGCGGGCGCATGTCGTGCTGGACAGTGCCGAACGCGAGGCCGCGATCTGGCAGGGGGCGCAGAACCTGGCCTTTGCGGCGGGGATGGAAGTGGTCGCGGACCCCGGCTTGCTGACCGAGGTCGCAGGGCTGGTGGAATGGCCGGTGCCGCTGATGGGGCGGATCGCCGAGCAGTTCCTTGGCCTGCCGCCCGAGGTGCTGCAGACCAGCATGAAGGAGCACCAGAAGTTCTTCTCGGTCCGGAATCCCAGGACCGGGCGGATCGAGGGGTTTGTCACCGTCGCCAACATCGAGGCCGCGGATGGCGGCGAGGTGATCCTGAAGGGCAACCAGAAGGTGCTGGCGGCCCGCCTGTCGGACGCGAAGTTCTTCTGGGAGAACGACTTGCGGGTCGCGAAGGCCGGGATGGCAGAGTGGGCCGAGGGGCTGCGCGCCGTCACCTTCCACAACAAGCTGGGCTCGCAGGCCGACCGGATCGAGCGGATCGCGGCCCTGGCGCGAGAGATTGCGCCCTTGGTCGGGGCGGATGCGGACGATGCGGAACATGCGGCAAGGATTGCCAAGCTTGACCTGCGGTCGGCGATGGTGGGGGAATTCCCCGAGTTGCAGGGCGTGATGGGCCGCTATTACGCGCAGGCGGCGTTGCACGAAAACCCGCCCCGGCCCCCGAGCCGGGGCCTCGCCGGATCGGAGGGAGGCCCCGGATCAAGTCCGAGGCGGGTAGCCGCCATCGCCGATGCCGCGCGGGATCATTACTCCCCGCTTGGCCCGACAGATGAAGTGCCAACCGCACCAGTAAGTGTCGCCGTGGCGTTGGCCGAC
>PNNE01000149.1 GCA_013824055.1 Rhodobacter sp.
CCGCCTTCGAGGCCCGGTAATGCGGCGGGTCGAAGACGTCGAAGTTGTAGGCCCCGTTCGACGAGATGTTGACGATCTTCCGCACCCCCGCCCGCCCCGCCATCGCCTTCACCGCCCCCTGGCAGCAGTGGAAGGCCGAGGAAAAGTTGACCGCCATCTGCCGGTCCAGTTCCGCTGCCGGGATGTCGGGGAAGTCCGACATGAAGCAGGTCCCTGCGTTGTTCACCAGTGCGTCCACACCGCCGAAGCGCGCGGTCAGCCGGTCGAAAAGGTCCGCAATGGCAGCCGCGTCGGTCAGGTCCACCGCCTCGGCCACGAACCCCTCGCGGTCCGCCGCCATCGCCAGAAGCGCCGCGCCGTCAATGTCCACGCCGACGACCGTCAGACCATCGGCCAGAAGCCGGTCCACGAAGGCCCGTCCCAGCCCCCCGGCGGCTCCGGTGACGACGGCGATACGGGTGGTCATGGTGGCACTCCCCAGGCATGGAAAGGCCAGCCTAGGCCAAGGCCCCGGCTGGCTCAATCCGTCCTGTCAGAGGGTCAGGGCGCTTTTGGCAGCGCGTCGAAATCCGCCGCCGAGTGGCGTTCGGGCAGTTTCTCCCAGTCCTCGCCCCAGGACCGGTTGACCTTCCGGCCCCGGATCACCGCCGGGCGGGCATCAATGCGCTGCGCCCAGGCCAGCACGTTCCCGTAGCTTGCCACATCCAGGAACTCGGCCGCGTTGTAGGCCCGACCCAGCACCAGATTGCCATACCAGGCGTAGATCGCCATGTCGGCCAGCGAATACTCTCCCGCCATCCACTCGTTTGCCGCCAGATGCTGGTCCAGGACGTCAAGCTGGCGCTTTGTCTCCATCGCATAGCGGTTGATCGCATATTCGATCTTCACCGGCGCATAGGCGTAGAAATGTCCGAAGCCGCCGCCGACGAAGGGCGCCGATCCCATCTGCCAGAACAGCCAGCTGAACATTTCGGTCCGCGTCGCGGGGTCTTTCGGAATGAAGGCCCCGCCGAATTTCTCGGCCAGATAGAGCATGATCGACGCGCTTTCGAACACCCGCTGCGGCGGGGTGGCACCATGATCCATCAGTGCGGGGATCTTGGAATTCGGGTTCACCGCGACAAAGCCCGACCCGAACTGGTCGCCCTTGCCGATGTCGATCAGCCAGGCGTCATACTCGGCGTCATGTCCCGCTTCCAGCAGCTCCTCCAGCAGGATCGTGACCTTGATCCCGTTCGGCGTCGCCAGCGAATACAGCTGCAACGGATGCCGGCCCACCGGCAGCACCTTGTCATGCGTCGCGCCCGCAATGGGCCGGTTGATGTTCGCGAAAGTGCCGCCCGAGGGCTGCTCCCATTTCCAGACCTTTGGCGGGGTATAGTCGTTCGGCATCGGAAAAACCCTTGGATTGCGGATCGGACACGAAAGCTAGTGCCTCTGCCGCAGCTGCGCCAGAGGCCCGAAACGGCGGGTGCGGACTGCCGAAATGCACATCAACGCAAAAGGGCGGCCCGAAGACCGCCCCCGACGCAAGGTCGGCTGCCGTCAGATCGACAGGCAGATGTATTTCAGCTCCATGTAGTCATCGAGACCGTGACGCGAGCCTTCGCGGCCCAGGCCCGACTGCTTGACCCCGCCAAAGGGCGCCATCTCGTTCGAGATGAGGCCGGTGTTCACGCCCACCATCCCGTATTCCAGCGCTTCCTGCACCCGGGTGATCCGGCCAATGTCGCGGGCATAGAAATAGCTCGCCAGCCCGAAGATCGTGGCGTTCGCAAGCGCGATCACCTCTGCCTCGGTCTCGAACCTGAACAGCGGGGCGAGCGGGCCGAAGGTTTCTTCCTGCGCGACCTTCATGTCGGGCTTGACGCCAGTCACAACGGTCGGCTGGAAGAAGGTCCCGCCCAGCTCATGCCGCTTGCCGCCGGTCACGATCTTGCCGCCGCCCGCCAGCACATCGGCGATATGCTCCTCGACCTTGTCGACCGCCGCGGCGTTGATCAGCGGCCCGGTGGTGACACCGGCCTTCAGCCCGTCGCCGATCGACAGCTTCTGCACCGCGGCCGCCAGCTTCTGCGCGAAGGCGTCATAGACCCCGGCCTGCACGTAGATCCGGTTGGCGCAGACGCAGGTCTGGCCGTTGTTGCGGAACTTCGAGATCATCGCGCCCTCGACCGCCGCGTCCAGATCGGCGTCGTCGAAGACGATGAAGGGCGCGTTGCCGCCCAGCTCCATGCTGCATTTCAGGATCTGGTCGGCGGCCTGTTTCAGCAGGATGCGCCCCACCTCGGTCGAGCCGGTGAAGGTCAGCTTGCGGATCAGGGGGTTCTCGCAGAACTCTTTCCCGATCTCCGACGACCGCTTCGAGGTGATGACCGAGAACAGCCCCGCCGGCACCCCGGCGCGTTCCGCCAGCACCGCCAGCGCCAGCGCCGACAGCGGGGTTTCCGCCGCCGGGCGGGCCACGAAGCCGCAGCCCGCGGCCAGCGCCGGGGCCACCTTGCGGGCGATCATCGCGTTGGGGAAGTTCCACGGCGTGATCGAGGCCGCCACCCCGATCGGCTGCTTCAGCACCTGGATGCGCTTGTCGCGCTGGTGGCCGGGGATGATCTCGCCGTAGGTGCGCTTGGCTTCCTCGCCGTAGAACTCGATGTAGGACGCGCCATAGGCGATCTCGCCCTTGGCCTCGGCCAGGGGCTTGCCCATCTCGGCGGTCAGGATCGTGGCCAGGTCGTCCTGGTGCGCCATGCACAGGTCGAACCAGCGGCGCATGACCTGCGCCCGCTCCTTGGCGGTGCGGGCGGCCCAGTCGCGCTGCGCCTTGTGCGCAGAGGCGATGGCGCGGGCGGCTTCCGCCCGGCCCAGGTTCGGCAGTTGGCAGATCACGTCGCCGCGCGCCGGGTTCGTCACCGGGAAGGTCGAGCCATCGTCGGCCAGGATCCACTCACCCGCCACATAGGACCTGGTGACCAGCAGCGAGGGGTCTTTCAGCAGCGACGCAAGGTCGGTCACGGAATCGAGCATGTGGGCCTCCATTGATCGTTGAAAGGCCTGCCACGGGAGGCGCGGCATGTCCAGTTCCGAGGCGCGGTTCAGGCCAGGATTTGATCAAACCCCCGGCAAGCTGGACTTGTTCCCGACGCCGGGCGCAAATCTTTTCGAAAAGATTTGCAAATTCCTTCGAAGGAATTTGGCCCCATCGAACAAGGTCGCAGCCTACCCGTTCGCGTGCATCCGCTCGATGTAGGCGCGCATCTCCTCGGCCTCGTGCCGGGCCTCGCGCAACCCCTCCATCGCGGCTTTCAGCTCGGCCTCGGTCTGGCTGATGTGGTTCATCAGTTCCGCCTCGCGCTGTTCCAGATAGGCCAGCGCCTGGTCGCGCAGCTCTTCGGCCTCGTGCAGGGACTGGGCCAGCTTGTCCATCTCGGCCATGTCGCCGCCCT
>PNNE01000445.1 GCA_013824055.1 Rhodobacter sp.
GTAGGAAGACGAGCCGTAGGAAAAAGGGCGCCCGCGGGGGCACCCTTTCGGTGTCGGGGTCTCAGTTCCGGGCCTTGTCGACCATCTTGCCCTTGGAGATCCAGGGCATCATCGCGCGCAGCTTCTCGCCCACCTGTTCGATCTGGTGCTCGTCGTTGATCCGGCGGGTCGCCTTGAAGAACGGCTGGCCGACGGCGTTTTCCTGCATGAAGTCGCGCACGAACTTGCCGGTCTGGATGTCGGTCAGGACCTCTTTCATCCGGGCCTTGGTTTCGGCATAGGGCAGGATGCGCGGGCCCGAGACGTATTCGCCGTACTCGGCGGTGTTCGAGATCGAGTAGTTCATGTTCGCGATGCCGCCTTCGTAGATCAGGTCCACGATCAGCTTCACTTCGTGCAGGCACTCGAAATAGGCCATCTCGGGCTCGTAGCCGGCTTCGACCAGCGTCTCGAAGCCCATGCGGATCAGCTCGACCAGGCCGCCGCACAGCACCGCCTGTTCGCCGAAGAGGTCGGTTTCGCATTCCTGGCGGAAGTTGGTCTCGATGATCCCCGAACGCCCGCCACCGATGGCCGAACAGTAGGAGAGGCCAATTTCCATCGCGCGGCCGGTCGCGTCCTGGTGGACGGCAACCAGGCAGGGCACGCCGCCGCCCTTGGTGTATTCGCCGCGCACGGTGTGGCCGGGGCCCTTGGGGGCCATCATGATGACGTCGACGCCCTTTTTCGGCTCGATCAGCCCGAAGTGGACGTTCAGCCCGTGGGCGAAGGCGATGGCGCTGCCCTCGCGCAGGTTGTCGTGGACATGCTGCTTGTAGGTCGCGGCCTGAAGTTCATCGGGCATGGTGAACATGATCAGGTCGCACCATTTGGCGGCCTCGGCGATGTCCATGACCTTCAGGCCCTCGGCTTCGCACTTCTTGGCGCTGGCCGAACCGGGACGCAGCGCCACGACGACGTTCTTCGCCCCCGAATCGCGCAGGTTCAGCGCATGGGCATGGCCCTGGCTGCCGTAGCCGAGGATCGCCACCTTCTTGTCCTTGATCAGGTTCACATCGCAGTCGCGGTCGTAGTAAACGCGCATGGCGTCCTCCATCTGGTTGATGGGGCGACAATAGGGATTCCTGGCGCGGAACCCGTGCAATCTTTGACGATTATGGTGGAGTATGCGAAAGATCATTCCTGAAATTGGATGATCGTGAGATTTTCATGCAGATCGACGACACGGATCGCCGCATCCTGCGCCATTGGCTGGCCGAGCCGGGGCTGGAGCGGGCGGTGCTGGCGACGCGCGCCGGGGTGACGCCGGCGACACTGTGGCGCAGGCTGGACCGGCTGCGCGAAGCCGGCGTGATCCGTTCCGAAGGCGCGCTGATCGACTGGCGGGCCCTGGGCTATGCGGTCGAGGTCAGCCTTCGCTTCACGCTGGACAAGACCAACCCCCGCGCCTTCGATGAATTCATCGCGGCCGCAAGGGACGTGCCCGAGGTCATCGCGATCGAGACCTTCCTCGGCCGTGTCGATGTGCGCCTGAACGTGATCGCCCGCGACATGGGCCACTGGACCGGCATCTACCGCGACCGCATCCTGACCCTGCCGCATATCGCCGAGGTCGAGGCCCTGATGCTGGTCGCGACCATCAAGGCGACGGGGGGCATTCCGCTGTGATCGATCTGGATGACACCGACCGGGCGATCCTGCGGGCGCTGGTGGGGGATGGCACGCTGTCGGCGGGGGAACTGGGGCGGCGCCTCGACCTGTCGCAGCCGGCGGCCTGGCGGCGGGTCAGGCGGCTGCAGGAGGCGGGGGTGCTGAACGGCCTGGCCGTGGAGGTCGACCGCGCGGCGCTGGGCTTCGGGGTCACGGTCTTTCTGGGCGTGAAGCTGGCGACCAAGGGCCGCGTCAGTCTGGAGGACTTTGAACGCGCCGTGCAGGCGATCCCGGAAGTGCAGGTGGTGCAGCATGTGCTGGGGCTTTTCGACTATCGCCTGCGGGTCGTCGCCCGCGACATCGCCGATTTCGAGCGGGTGCTGCGACGCCGGATCATGACGCTGCCAGGGGTCGGCAACGTCGAGGCGAACGTGCTTTTGACCGAGGAACGCCGGCCGGGGCCGCTGGGCTGAGCAGTAGGGTGGGCAATATTGCCCACCCTACGGGGTGGCAGTGCGGGACCGCAGGCGCTAGGCTTGACCTGAAAACGGGAGGACCAGGATGAACTTGCCGCATGCGCATATCGACCCGGACGGGTTGCAGGAATTCTCGGTCGTCTTCACCGACCGGTCGCTCAACCACATGTCGGCTCGCTTTCAGGGGGTGATGCGCGACGTGTCGGGGATGCTGAAAGAGGTCTACCGGGGCTCCGCCGTGGCGCTGATCCCTGGCGGCGGGTCCTATGCGATGGAGGCCGTGGCGCGGCAGTTCGGCAAGGGCCGCGTGCTGATCCTGCGGAACGGCTGGTTCAGCTACCGCTGGACACAGATCTTCGAGGCGGGCGGCTTTGCGGGCGAGACGGTGGTGGTGATGGCGCGGCAGACCGGCAACGACGCGCGGGCGCCCTACGCGCCGCCCCCGATCGCAGAGGTGGTGGCGAAGATCCGCGAGGTGAAGCCCGAGGCGGTCTTCGCGCCGCATGTCGAAACCAGCGCCGGGATCATCCTGCCGGACGACTACATTTCGCAAATGGCGGCGGCGGCGCATGAGGTGGGCGCGCTGATGGTGCTGGACTGCATCGCCAGTGGGTGCATCTGGGTCGACATGGCGGCCACCGGGGTCGATGTGCTGATCTCGGCGCCGCAGAAGGGCTGGTCGGCCTCGCCCTCGGCGGGCGTCGTGCTGCTGTCTGCGGCAGCAGAGGTGCGGCTGGCCGAGACCGCGTCGAACAGCTTTGCGCTGGACCTGAAGAAGTGGCGCGCGATCATGGAGGCCTACGAGAAGGGCGGCCACGCCTATCATGCCACGATGCCGACCGATGCGATCGTCGGCTTCCGGGACGCAATGGTCGAGACGCAAGCAATGGGGTTCGAGGCCGCCAAGGCCGCGCAGTGGGCTCTGGGGCGCGCGGTGCGGGCGATGCTGGCGGCAAGGGGGGTGGCTTCGGTGGCAGCCGAGGGTTTCCAGGCGCCGGGAGTGGTGGTGAGCTACACCAGCGACCCCGACGTGCAGAACGGTTCGAAGTTCCGGGTGCAGGGCTTGCAGATCGCGGCCGGGGTGCCGCTGCAGGTCGGCGAGGGGCCGGAGTTCAAGACCTTCCGTCTGGGGCTTTTCGGCCTGGACAAGTTGCAGGACGTGGCGGCGACCGTGGCGCGGCTGCAGCGGGCGGTCGAGGCGGTGCTTTGAATTCACAGGCCGGAGGGGAGCTCTCCGGCCTGTGCGTTTCAATAGACCGGCCGGCTTACTGGG
>PNNE01000064.1 GCA_013824055.1 Rhodobacter sp.
GCATATCCTTTTCTCTGCGAGAACTGCGGCGCGTCAACAACGCCTTGATATGCCACCCAATCCCCCCGTCACCAACTTTCAGCTATAGCTCGGTCGCGCCTGGATGAAAGTTCAGTGGCAGGTCAAGCTGAAGCTACCCCTGCAACCACCTCTCCCGGACCAGATAGCCTTGGGCTGGTAGCTTGAGCTTCATCACCTTGCTGGAGGACGTTGAAGGAGAGGGTGGAGGGGATGGTCGCTACGCTTCAAGCTGAAGCTACCCCCTGCACCCACCACCCCCCTAACCCGTTAGCCTTGGGCTGGTAGCTTAAGCTATGACCCTGATCCCCTATCTTGGTCTGCATCCGCCAGATGCCCCCCTTACCCCCCACAGCTCATGGGTCAGGCAAGGGTGGCACCGCTATGCATCCCAAGTCTTGGTCTCGCAGTTGCCGCCAGAGAGGCCCCACAGAGGTCTCCCTCTGCAATGGTGGCACTTAACTCGACTGTTCTGCCCAGACCCCGCAGGCAGAACGTCCCAAGCAGCTCAGGACGCGCTGGGCGGTCCATGCAGGGGCGAAAGGCGCGGTCCTACACTCGCCCCTGCAAGCACGCCACATGCAGCCCCCGCGCCCATCTACAGGCTGTCATAGGTTTCCATGCTCCTTGCCGGTCACCTCGCAGCATCCCTACGACAGAAGGTGACTTACTGCGCTAGGCTCAGGTCACCCTGCAGACGGCGACATTGGGAGTTGCCAAGGCTGCGGTCACGCTTCATTCTCGGCACACAATCGCAACCCACTAGGCACACACCGAAAATACGGACTCTCCGTCGCCCTGATGTAAGACGCTGAAATAACTTCAGATTTTCCTCACTACCGTTGGCTACTTCGACCCCTGGTCGCCTACCGCCGGAGCCATAGATTTCGCAAACCGCTGAAATCGAGAAAGAAAATGCGCCTTAGCGGGTGCGTCTTCGACCTCTGGCACAGACTCTGACACAAAGCTCGGCACAACCTCGGCACATGCCGTCCGGAGTCCGATGTCTTGCCAAGGATCATCCACCCCCATCTCGAATGTCGGCCCAGCGGATATCACTTCCGGCGCCGGATCGGCTCTGGTGCACAAATCGCGTGAGGGATTCATCTTGTGAATCCAGCGTGGTAGCTGTGCTGCATAAGCAGACCAACACCCCCGACCTGCAAGACCAAGAACTGGCCGAGCCACAACGAAGCGCCGAAGCGCCGGGACTGAACACCTAGCCCGTCGACCTGCTCGGTTGTGCTGCCGCAGGCCCAAGGATGACCGTGAGCTGGTGACTGCCGTCCTGCAAGGCGATGGTCAGACCGTCCACCGCCGGGCGCAGATCGTTACCGTTCAGGCATGCAGATCGAATTCCTTGTCCGGTCCTTTCGGGATTCTTGATCGACACGGTGTAACGGGCGGGGCCGAGTGTGATCGTCACGGTTACCTCTGGCCATGCCGGTGGGAAACACGGGTTCAGGCAGAGTGTGTCACCCTTGCGGGTCAGGCCGACGATCCCTTCGATACCCGCGCGACACATCCACCCGGCAGAACCGGTGTACCAGGTCCAGCCGCCGCGGCCGGCATGCGGGGACGTGGAATAGACGTCAGCCGCCACGACGTAGGGCTCGACCTTGTAGCGGTCGGCATGGTCGCGGGTCAACGCATGGTTGATCGGGTTCAGCATCGAAAACAGCTGATGCGCCGCCTCTCCATCCCCAAGCCTGGTCTGCGCAAGGATCGCCCACATGGCTGCGTGGGTGTATTGTCCGCCGTTTTCCCGCAGGCCGGGCGGGTAGCCCTTGATGTAGCCGGGGTCCATCGGCGTGCGGTCGAACGGGGGCGTGAACAGCAGCGCGAGGCCCGGGTCGGGGCGGACAAGGTGCTGTGTCATCGAGGCCATCGCTTGCCGGGCGCGGTCGGGATCTGCAGCCCCGGAAAGGACAGCCCAGGATTGCGCGATGCTGTCGATGCGGCATTCGTCCGATGAGGCGGACCCAAGAAGGGTGCCGTCATCGAAGGTCCCGCGGCGGTACCACTCGCCGTCCCAGCCCTGTGTCTCGATGGCTTGCAGCACCGATTTCGCGTGCGCGCGCCAGCGCACCGCCCGACCCGGATCGCGGCTGTCGGCCAGCGGGGCCATCAGGTCGATGGTGGCAATCAGCAGCCAACCCAGCCAGACACTGGTGCCGCGGCCTGCCTCGCCCACGCGGTTCATCCCGTCGTTCCAGTCGCCGGTCCCGATCAGGGGCATGCCGTTGTCGCCCGTCAGTTCCATAGCCTGGTCCAGACCCCGGGCGCAGTGTTCGAAGAGGGATGCGGTCTGGTCAGAGAGCTGCGGCTGGAAGAAGTCGTCATGTGCCCCTGCGGGCACTGGCGGACCCTGAAGGAACGGAACCTCCTCGTCCAGGATCGACGCATCGCCCGAGACGGCGACGTAGCGCGCAACACCGTAACCCAGCCAGACCCGGTCGTCCGAGATGCGTGTCCGCACGCCCTGGCCGGAATGGGGCAGCCACCAGTGCTGGACATCGCCCTCGGGAAACTGGCGCGAGGCGGCGCGCAAGAGGTGGGCGCGCGTCATTTCGGGCCGGGCGAAGGTCAACGCCATGCCGTCCTGCAACTGGTCGCGGAAGCCGTAGGCGCCGCTGGCCTGATAGAAGCCCGCCCGCGCCCAGATGCGGCAGGCAAGGGTCTGGTACATCAGCCAGCCGTTCAGGAGGATGTCCATCGCGCGGTCGGGCGATGTGATCTGGACGGTGCCGAGCAGATTGGTCCAGTGGTCCTCGACGCCGGCCAAGAGCGCGTCGGTGTCCTCGGCGCGCAGGCGCTGGATCAGGGTCCTGGCGGCCATGTCGCTGTCGGACTGGCCGATGAGGAAGGTCAGCGCAACTGTCTCGCCCGGACGCAGGGTGACACGACGCTGGAGGGCGGCGCAGGGGTCAAGAGCTGGGCCGGTCCTGCCTGAAAGCGACGGGTTGCGAAGGCCGGAAGGAAAGGACAGCGACCCGCCGGGTCCGATGAACTCGACCCGGTCCGCCGAAAGGCTGCTGACCCCTTCCCCGAAATCGGCAAAGGCGATCCGACCCGGGAAAGCGGTGCTGAAGGTGTTCTGTGCGAAGATTGCGCCGGTTGAGGGATCGGTGCGGGTGACGATGTAGGGCGCTGTCGCGCCGCGCGACGTGCCCAGCACCCAGTCCGCATATGCCGTCACGGAAAGGCGGCGCGTCCTGGTACTGGTGTTGCGCAGCATCAGGCGACTGACCTTGACGGGTGCATCCAGCGGCACGAACTGGACCATGTCGGCGGCGATCCCGTGGGCTTCGTGCTGAAAGCGGGAATATCCAAAGCCGTGGCGCGCGATGTAGGTTCCAAGGCCGCGAATCGGTAAG
>PNNE01000216.1 GCA_013824055.1 Rhodobacter sp.
GGCTGGCTGAACCAGAATCCGGGTTACGCCGCGATCATCGAAGGCCATGCCGACGAGCAGGGCACCCGGGAATACAACCTTGCCCTTGGCGCGCGCCGGGCAGCGGCGGTGCAGAACTTCCTGATCAGCCAGGGCGTCGCGGCGAACCGGCTGCGGACCATCAGCTACGGCAAGGAACGCCCGATCAAGGTCTGTTCCGACGAGGCCTGCTGGTCGCAGAACCGCCGCTCGGTGACCGTGCTTTCGGCTGGCGCCGGGGTCTGACCTGATGCGCCGTCTTGGTCTTGCCGTGGCGCTGTGCCTGCTGCCGGTCCTGGGTCATGCCCAGGACCGGGCGCAGACGCTTGCCGATATCCGCGCCGAGCTGTCCGCCCTGGCGGCCGAGTTCAACGCCCTGAAGTCCGAGCTTGTCTCGACCGGGGCCGCGACCAGCGGTGCCGCCGGGGGCGATGCGCTGACCCGGATGGACACGATCGAGGCGACGCTGGCGCGGCTGACCGCGCGGACCGAGGAAGTCGAGCTGAAGCTGAACCGGGTGGTTTCGGACGGGACCAACCGGATCGGCGACATCGAGTACCGCTTGTGCGAGGTGACCGAAGGCTGTGACCCGGCGACTCTGGGTGCCACTCCGGCGCTGGGCGGCGGCACGGGCGCGGCTGTGGCTCCGGTGGCGGGTGCGGGGGCGGCGCCGGCGACGGGTGGCGCGGAACTTGCGGTGGCAGAGCAGCAGGACTTTGACCGGGCCAAGGAGGTGCTCGGTCAAGGTGACTTTCCCGGTGCTGCAGCGCTCTTTGCGACCTATGCCCAATCCTATCCTGGCGGACCGCTAGTCCCCGAGGCGCATTTCCTGCGCGGCGACGCGCTGACCCAGATGGGCGACACGGCGGGTGCGGCGCGGGCCTACCTTGACGCGTTCTCGGCCGCGCCCGAGGGGCCGCTGGCGGCGGATGCGCTGCTGAAACTGGGCGAGGGGTTGGGGGCCCTGGGCCAGGTGCCCGAGGCTTGCGTGACGCTGGCCGAGGTCGGCACGCGCTTCCCCGGCAGCATGGCGGCGACGCAGGCGACTGTGGCGATGCAGGGATTTCAGTGCCAGTAGACCCAGGGGGGCGGCTGGTCGGGCTGATCCGGGCGGCGCTTCCAGCGGACCGGACCATTGGCGTGGCGCTTTCGGGCGGTGGGGATTCCACCGCCCTTCTGCATCTGTGTCTGCGGGCGGGCTGCCGGGTCGAGGCGGTGACGGTGGATCACCGGCTGCGGGCCGAAAGTGCAGCCGAGGCGGCCGCCGTGGGCGAGGTCTGTCGCGCTCTTGGAGTGCGGCATGAGGTCCGGGTCTGGACGCATGGCGTTGTCCCCGGCAACCTGATGGACGCGGCCCGGCGGGCACGGACGGGTTTGATCCGCGACTGGGCGCTGTCGCGGGGGATCGGCGTTGTGGCTTTGGGTCATACGCAGGACGATGTGGCCGAGACAGTGCTGATGGGGCTGGCGCGGTCGGCGGGGGTGGCCGGGCTGTCGGGGATGCGGTCTGCCTGGGACGAGAACGGAGTCCGCTTCGTCCGGCCGCTGCTGGCGGCGGGGCGTTCGGAGTTGCGGGATTGGTTGCGCGCCAAGGCGATCGGCTGGGTGGATGACCCCACGAACGAGAACGACCGCTTCGCCAGGGTGAAGGCGCGCAAGGCCTTGGCGCTGCTGGCTCCGCTGGGGATCACCGCCAGGACCCTGGCGGAGGTCGCGGGCAATCTGGCGCAGGTCCAGGCCGCGCTTGCGGTGCAAGTGGCAGATGCGGCGGGCGCCCTGGTGCGGGAAGACTCCGGGGCCTTGTGGCTGGAGCCAGCCTTGTGGGCAGAACCTGTCGAGGTGCAGCGGCAAATCGTGGTGGCCGGGGTGCTGTGGCTTTCGGGGGCGGAGTATGCGCCACGGGCAGCCGAGCTGGCGCGGCTGATGGACGCGTTGCGCGCGGGGCGGGATGCGACCTTGGCGGGGTGTCGGGCACGGCAGGGCTGGCTGATGAAAGAGCCAAGGGCCGTGGGGCCCGCGGTTCCTGTGGGCGCGGTCTGGGACGGGCGCTGGCTGGTCGAGGGGCCCGAGTGCGAGGGGCCTGAGGGCGAGGTGCGCGCGCTCGGGGCTGACGGGTTGCGGCAGGTCAAGGACTGGCGGAAGGCGGGGCTGCCGCGGGAGGTGTTGCTGGTGACTCCGGGCGTCTGGGAGGGCGACAGGCTGCGCGCTGCGCCAGGAGCGGGGCTTTCCGCCGGTTGGACCGCGCATCTTCAGCGCCCGTTCATACTTCGCCGTTAGTGGATTGAACACCGGCCCCAAAGGTTTATCTTAAGCCAAAGCCGCTTCGGCCCCGTCTGGGGGCCGGGGGCGCATTCAGGAGATCCCTGCATTGGGTAATGCACGCAATATCGCGTTCTGGGTCGTGCTGTTGATTCTGGTCATGGCGCTGTTCCAGCTGTTTTCGGGCAACCAGACGACGATGTCGTCGCGCTCGCTGTCCTATTCCGATTTCATCGAGCGGGTGGACGCCGGGCAGGTCAGCAAGGTGGTGATGGACGGCGAAAGGCTTGTGGTCGTCGGCCAGGACGGCACCTCGTACGTCACGATCAAGCCGCCGGGTGATCAGGTCACCGAGAACCTGTCGCGCGAGCTGATCAGCAAGGGCGTCGAGGTCGAGGCCGAGCCGCAGGCTCAGTCCGGCTTTGTGTCGGTGCTGCTGAGCTTCCTGCCGTTCCTGTTGCTGATCGGCGTCTGGATCTACTTCATGAACCGGATGCAGGGCGGCGGGCGTGGCGGCGCGATGGGGTTCGGGAAGTCCCGGGCCAAGCTTCTGACCGAAAAGCAGGGCCGGGTGACGTTCGACGACGTGGCGGGCATCGACGAGGCCAAGGAAGAGCTGGAAGAGATCGTCGAGTTCCTGCGCAACCCGCAGAAGTTCAGCCGTCTGGGCGGGAAGATTCCGAAGGGCGCGCTGCTGGTCGGTCCTCCCGGCACCGGCAAGACGCTGCTGGCCCGCGCGATCGCGGGTGAGGCGGGGGTGCCGTTCTTCACCATCTCGGGGTCGGACTTCGTGGAAATGTTCGTGGGCGTGGGTGCGTCCCGTGTGCGCGACATGTTCGAACAGGCGAAGAAGAACGCGCCCTGCATCGTCTTCATCGACGAGATCGACGCCGTGGGCCGTGCGCGCGGTGTCGGCATCGGCGGCGGCAACGACGAGCGTGAGCAGACGCTGAACCAGCTTCTGGTGGAAATGGACGGCTTCGAGGCGAACGAGGGTGTGATCATCATCGCCGCGACGAACCGCAAGGACGTGCTGGACCC
>PNNE01000021.1 GCA_013824055.1 Rhodobacter sp.
ATGACGGACTGCACCGAGCCAAGCATCGAGTTGCGGACCGGCTTGCCCGCCCCGTGCAGGAATTTCTCGACCCCTTTCAGGGTGATGTAGGGGAACAGCCCCTCGCCCATCCGGGTCAGGAACAGGTATTTGTAGTTCAGCACCCCGCCCAGCTTCTTCGGCATCTTCCAGATCAGCTCACGCGCGACCACCGTCATGCTGGCCGCCGCCTCGACCAGCCCCACCGCCACGTCGCAGGACGATTTGCCGTAGCCGATCACGACGACATGCTTGCCCCGCGCCTGGTCGAGGTCCAGGAATTCCGACGAATGGCAGATCGTGCCGCCCGCCGCCTTGAACTCATCCGCGCCCTTGAAGTCCGGCACGGCCGGGGCCGAGAAGATGCCATTGCAGATCGTCAGGAAATCAAAGCTGTCCGACTGTTCCGGCTGACCCTGGGGCTGGAATGTCACCGTCCAGCGCCCGTCCGCGCTCTGGCTGGCTCGGGTGACGGTCGTGGACAGCCGGATCAGCGGCTTCAGCCGGAAATGGTCGGCATAATCGTTCAGGTATTGCTGCACCTGCTGGCCCGAGGGCCATTCGGGATAGTGCTTCGGCATCGGGAAGTCCGACAGGTGATAGGTGTCCTTGCCGTTCTGGGTGCTGATGCCGGGGTAAAGCCGGGTCGCGCTCCAGACCCCGCCGACGTCATGGACCTTCTCGAAGACGGTCACGTCATGGCCGAAATCGCGCAGATGGCGGGCCGTGGTCAGACCGGCGAAACCGGCCCCGATGATGGCGATCTTCATGGGTTTCTCTCCGGTTTCAGGACATCAGCAGCGGAATGGCAGGCTCGGCCCGTTCCGGCCCCATCGCGGTATAGCCGCCGTCGACGCGGATATCGGTGCCGGTGATGAAGCTGGCCTCGTCCGAACACAGGAACAGCACTGCCGAGGCGACCTCTTCGGGGTTCGCCACCCGGCCCAGCAGGTGGAACGGCGCGGCGACGCTGTCGGTCTTGGCGCGGTTGCCACTGGTCAGCTGGTCCATGATGTTGGACCAGGTCCAGCCGGGGCTGACCGCGTTCACCCGGATCCCCTTCGGCGCCAGGTCCATCGCCTGATTGCGCGTCAGTTGCAGGATCGCGGCCTTCGACACCGGGTAAAGCCAGCGCCCGGTCTGCGCCACCCGCGACGAGATCGAGCCGAAGTTGACGATGGCACCGCGGTTCCGCGCCAGCTCCGGCTCCGCCGCCTGCATCAGCATGACCGAGCCAACCAGGTTCACATCCAGGCTCTCCAGCCACTCTGCCCTGGTCGAGGCCGCGCCATTGTCCAGGTAGGAGCAGGCGACGTTGACCAGGAAGTCGATCCGCCCGAAGCGCTCCTTCGTCGCCTGCACCAGGGCCGCGATCTGGGCATCGTCGCGCAGGTCGCAGTGCTGGAACCCCACCCCTTCCGCGAATCCCCCGCCTTCCGCGATGTCGGCCACCATGACCCTGGCGCCCGCCGCCACGAAGGCATCGACCACCGCGCGCCCGATCTTGGTGCAGCCGCCCGGCACGATGGCCACCTTTCCGCCCAACCCGCGCATTGTCTTCCTCCCGGTTTTCCTTTGAATTTGAAGGAATTCTGACCCACATGGCGCAGGGGTCTATCCGGGGCGCGCGGGAAATATCCGGAAAACGAAAAAATCGACGCCCGCCCGCGCCGGATTGCCGCAGGCCGTGCTAGCCTTGACGCTGAAAGCCAGGGGCCGCCGGATGACCAGACCGCTGCTGCGCAACCACACGCTCTTCCACTCGCGCGATCTTGACGAGGCGCGGGAACGGGTGGCCGCCGTCTTCTGCCCGCACCGGCTGGAAACGCTGGGCGCGCGCAGTCTGTTCGACGCCTGCCACCACCACCTGCCGGGCGAGCGTCTGTCGCTGAACTACATCGAATACGGTGCCAGGACCCTGATCGCGCCGGGCGAGCTGGGCAACTTCTACCTGTTGCAGATCCCGCTGGATGGCGGGGCCGAGATTTCCAACGGGTCCACGACCTACCTCTCCACCCCCGACCGGGCCGCGATCCTGAACCCGCATCTGCCCACGCGGATGACCTGGGAGGAAGGCACCCGCCAGGTCCTGGTGCAGATTTCCCGCCGCGCGATGCAGGACCACCTTGCGGCGCAACTGGGCGGCCCCTCGGACCGGCCGCTGACCTTCGACGGGCCGCTGGACATCGCGACCGGCCCCGGTGCGGCGCTGCGGCGGCTGGTGATGTGGCTGGTGGCCGAGACCGATGCCGGCCAGCCCCCGATCGGGCCGGGCCTGATGGCGCGGCAGATCGAAGGCACGCTCCTCTCCGGCTGCTGGAGGCACAGCACGACCATCAGGCGCAGCTTGCCCGCAGCCGCGCCGCGCCGCGTCCCCGCCACCTGCGGCTGGCCGAAAGCTTCATCGAGGCGCATCTGGATCAGCAGATCACGCTGGAGGACGTGGCGCAGGTCGCGGGCATCTCGCCGCGCGGGTTGCAGCTGGCCTTTCGCGAACACCGGGGCACCACGCCCCTGGGCTTCTGGCGCGAGGCGCGGCTGGCCCGGGTCCATGCCGACCTGCTTGCCGCCCCACCCGGAACCCGCGTCACCGAGGTCGCGCTGCGCTGGGGCTTCACCCATTTCGGGCGCTTTGCCGAGATCTATCGGGCGCGCTATGGTCTTTCGCCGCGCGACACCCTGAAGGGCCGAGGGGCCTAGAACGTCAGCCCGGAAAACCGCGACGGATTCTGCGGCACGCCGGGCAAGACGCACAGCATTTCGTACAGGTAGTTCGCCGCGATCAGCGCGGTGTTGCCCGAGGGATCATAGGGTGGCGAGACCTCGACCAGATCGCAGCCGACCAGGTTCAGACCGGCACAGCCCCGGATGATTTCCAGCCCCTGCCAGGTCGTCAGGCCGCCAGGCTCTACCGTCCCCGTCCCCGGCGCAAAGGCCGAATCCAGGCTGTCGATGTCGTAGCTCAGATAGACCGGCGCATCGCCGATCCGGTCCCGGACGATCTGCATCAGGGGGGTCAGCGACTTGTGCCAGCACTCCTCGGCCTGCACCACCGTCCAGCCCTGATCGCGGCCCCAGTTGAAATCGTCCGCTGCATAGCCCGTGGCGCGCAGGCCGATCTGGAACACCTTGTCGTTGAGCAGACAGCCATCCTCCCAGGCGCGGCGGAACGGGCAGCCGTGGGCGACCTTTTCGCCGAACATGGTGTCGTTGATGTCGGCATGGGCGTCGATGTGGATCAGCGCCACCGGCCCGTGACGTTCCTTGATCGCCCGCAGGATCGGCCAGGTCAGCGT
>PNNE01000247.1 GCA_013824055.1 Rhodobacter sp.
ACCGGAGTCTGCGGGTCGCGCCGCGCTGCGATCAGACCGACGCTGTGCTCTGCCTCTGGGTCGACGATGGGGATGGAGTGCAAGCGCCCGTCCGCCACGAACATGTCGGCCAACTTCTTCGGCACTACGCTGGCCCAGCGCCCGGTCAGCACATGCGCGACCAGCGCCATTGTCGAGTTCGACTCGATCATCGGCACCGCGCACCCCCGCCTCGCCCAGATGCTGGTTGACGATCCGGCGGTTCTGCATGTCCGAGGTCAGCAGGCACAGCGGCACCGTTGCCAGCTCGTTCCAGCTGACCTGGCGGCGCGACGCCATCTCGGACCCCGGAGCGATCAGCAACCGGTAGAACTCCGTATACAAGGGCACCTGCGACACCCGGCCCAGGGGTTCGTTGTCCAGGTAGGTGATCCCGGCCTCCAGGTCCAAAGCCTCGATCCCGGTCAGGATCTCGATGCTGGTGCGCGACAGGATCGAGACACGGACGTTCGGGTGCTTTTGCGTGAACGGCCCGGTCAGGTCGGCCACCATCGGCAGGGCCGTGGGGATGACCCCGATCCGCAGGTTGCCCGACAACCCGGTGCGCACCACCCGCATCTCGTCCTTCAGCGCGCGAACATCGCCGACGATGCCCAGCGCGCGGTCAAGAACCCGCTGCCCCTCTGGCGTCAGGCCCTGGAACCGGCTGCCGCGAAAGACCAGCTGCACGCCCAGCTGGTCCTCAAGCTGCCGGATCGCGCTGGACAGCGACGGCTGCGTCACCCCGCAAACCTCCGCCGCGCGGCCGAAGTGCCGCTCCTTGGCCAGTGCGATGAACATTTCCAGCTTGTCGATCATGCCCCACCCTTTTCAAGGCTGACCCTGCCGCGCCCTGCCCTTGCCCGCAAGCCCCAGACGCCTTACCTCTGACCCCATGCGCCGCTTCATCCCCTTCCTGCCGAAACCCGCCTTCGTTCCGGTGATCCGCCTTGGCGGCACCATCGGCACCGGCACCCGCAGCCTGAACGACGAGGCGCTGGCCCCGCTGATCGAGAAGGCCTTCAAGATGAAGCCCTCTGCCGTGGCGCTTCTGGTCAACTCGCCCGGGGGGTCGGCGGTGCAGTCGTCGCTGATCGCCGCGCGCATCCGCAGGCTGGCAGACGAGAAGAAGATCCCGGTCCACGCCTTTGTCGAGGATGTGGCGGCCTCGGGCGGCTACTGGCTGGCCTGTGCGGCGGATGACATCTGGGTGGACCGCAGCAGCATCGTCGGCTCGATCGGGGTGATCTTCGCCAGCTTCGGCTTCCCCGAGCTGATGGCACGCCAGGGCGTCGAACGCCGCGTCGTCACGGCGGGACGGTCGAAAAGCCTCGCCGACCCCTTCCTGCCGCAAAAGCCCGAGGATGTGGACCGCCTGAAGGCCCTGCAAGGCCCGATCCACCAGGCCTTCATCGACCATGTCCGCCGCAGCCGGGGGATCAGGCTGGACGACAGCGCCGACCTGTTCAACGCCGATATCTGGGTCGGCCAGCAGTCGGTGGACCTGGGCCTGACCGACGGCGTCGCCCACCTGACCCCAAGGCTGAGGCAGCTTTATGGCGACAAGGTCAGGCTGATCCCGCTTGGCCGCAAGCGCGGCCTGTTCCAGCGCCTCGGCCTGTCCCTGGCGGACGAGACCCTGGGCGCGGTCGAGGACCGGGCGCTTTGGGCAAGATACGGTCTTTAGATGCTGACCAAGGTCATCATCATCTTCCTGGCCGCGATGGTGCTGATCGCCCTGATCGGCCGCGCGCTTTTCCCCGGCGCGCTGCCCCGCGTGATGCGAAAACGGCAGAAGGCCCCTGTTTGCGGCAAATGCGGGCGCTACCTGATCGGCACAAAGACTTGTGACTGCGGGGGCAAGGCGAAATGACGGCACTGGTGACGGGCGCGGGAAAGCGGTTGGGCCGCGCGATGGCGCTGTATCTGGCACAGCGCGGGCATGATGTGGCGGTGCATTACGCATCGTCCGCCGACGAAGCCGAAACACTCGTGGCCGAGATCCGCGCGATGGGCCGCCGCGCCATGGCGTTCCAGGCGGATCTTCTGGACGAAGCCCAGGTGCAGGCCCTTGTCCCGGCCGTGACCGCTGCCCTGGGCCCGCTGACCGTGCTGGTCAACAACGCCTCGGTCTTCGAATACGACCGGATCGACACGGCCACCCGCCAAAGCTGGGACCGCCACATCGAATCCAACCTGCGCGCGCCCTACGTCCTGATCCAGGCCTTCGCACGGCAATGCCCCCCTGCCACCACCGACGACAACGGCGAACCTCTCGCCCAAGGTCTGGTCATCAACATGATCGACCAGCGCATCCTGAAACTGACGCCCGAGTTCAGCACCTACACCATCGCCAAGATGGGCCTCTGGGCGCTGACCCAGACTGCCGCGCAGGGCCTTGCCCCGCATGTCCGCGTCAACGGCATCGGCCCCGGCCCCACTCTGCGCGGTGGCCGGCAGACCGAGGACCACTTTGCCCGCCAGCGTGCCGCAACCGTTCTGGGGCGTGGTGCGAACCCCCGGGACATCACTGCCGCGCTGGGATTCTTTCTGGACAGTCCGGGCGTCACGGGCCAGTTCATCGCCGTCGACGGGGGCCAGCATCTGGGCTGGAAAACTCCTGACGTTCTAGGCGTGGAATAGGCCTTCCAGAGCTGGGGCGCGGCAACTTGTCCACTTCTCACGACAGCGTCACCTGTTCGTCACAAATAACTTGGAAATTCAGGGATTTGCGCTGAGCCTGAAAATCTTTGTTGCGATTTCAATCGGTTACAAATGTGCCCAAAAATTGGGCATCGTCACGAAACGGCCCGAAAACAAGGGAAAATCAGCACTCCCGAAATCTTCTCCGCAGAGTTATCCCCAGATTCCGTGGACAGGTTTGCTCTTGCCTAGCCCCCTGTTCGGTGGCAGCCCGGACCGAGAATCGACCAAAGCAAAACCATGCCCGAACCCTTCGACACAAAACCCCGCAGCGGCCACGAGGTGATCCAGGATTACCTGAAGACCCTCGACGGCAGCCCGGGGGTCTACCGGATGCTGAACGCCGCGTCCGAGGTGCTGTACGTCGGCAAGGCGCGCAACCTGAAGGCGAGGGTGTCGAACTACGCGCGCCCTGCGGGCCATTCCGGCCGCATCGCCCGGATGATCCATGAAACCGCGTCGATGATGTTCCTGACCACCCGGACGGAACTTGAGGCGCTGCTGCTGGAACAGAACCTGATCAAGCAGCTGAAGCCGCGCTACAACGTGCTGCTGCG
>PNNE01000273.1 GCA_013824055.1 Rhodobacter sp.
AAGCTTGCAGACCCGCAGCTTCATCTCGGCGGCTTCGTTCCAGGAAACCACGCGCGTTCTCACCGAGGCTTCGGTGCAGGGCAAGCGTGACAAGCTTCTGGGGCTGAAGGAAAACGTCATCGTCGGCCGCCTGATCCCGGCGGGCACCGGAGGTGCCACCAGCCGCGTCAAGAAGATCGCCGCCGACCGCGACCAGACCGTGATCGAAGCGCGCCGGACCGAGGCCGACCAGGCCGCGGCACTGGCTGCTCCGCTGGCGGTGATGGAACCCGAGATCGACGTCGAGTTCGACGCCGGCCTTGTCGATACCATCGAAAGCCGCGATTAAGCCTCGCGGCCTTCGGGCAAATCTTCCGCCCCCGCCGGTCGCCCCGGCGGGGGTCCCTTTGCGGATCTGCCACCAAACCGGCCGATGACAACCTTGTGAACACCGGTCGCGATGCCTACCTCGACGCAGAGCAACCAGGGAAGGGCCAGCCACATGACCGTCCGTTCGATCGTCACTTTCGTGCAGCCGTCCGACATCGATCAGGATCATCCAGCCCTGGCACTTACCCTGGCATGGGCCGGGGCGCTTTCGGCCCGGGCCGTGGTTCTTGCCTTCACCGTCGACGTCATCGGCCAGGGGGCAGACGACGAACCTGACTTCGAGCGGACCCGCGCGGCCATTGCCACGCTTGCCGACAGGGCAGGGGTCCCCTGCACAGTGGTCGACCGCTCAAGCTTTGCCTACGGGATCGGTGACGTCTTCGCCGACCACATGAAGGTCGCCGACCTTGGCGTCCTCACCGGTCGCCGCGGCCCGCTCATGGGTGAGCGCCTGCTGGCCCAGGCCGCACTTTTCGACTCCGGCCGCCCGCTGGTCATTGCTCCGAAGACGGCGGTCACCGCAGCGCCACGCCGCGTGCTGATCGCCTGGGACGGCACCCATGCCGCCGCTCGCGCGATGCAGGACACGCTTTCGCTCCTCGCTCCGGGGGCCGAAGCGATCGTCGCCCGGGTGACTGACGACAAGGCGCTGCGGATGGATCAGTCCGGGATCGAGGCCGCGCATCACCTCGCCCGCCACGGCATCAAGGCCGAGTTCCGCGAGATCCCCCGCAATGGCCGCGACATCTACGACGCACTCGTCACCGCCGCGACCGAGGCCGGTTGCGACCTGATCGCCGCCGGCGCCGTCCGTCATTCCCCGATCCATGAACTGGTCTTCGGCAGCGTCACCGGCAGCGTTCTGGTCGGAAAATGCCCGCTGCCGGTGCTCTTGTCGGCCTGATACGCGCGCAACGGTGGCCGTTTGCCATTCGGATGCCCGACAGGCAGCCGAGGCCCGGTGCGCCTCGGGCACCCGCGGGCGCATATCACGCCAGCCGGACCCTTTCACCTGGCGACAAATATCCTCCGGGGGTTTGGGGGGCGAAGCGCCCCCAATGACCGAGCCGGTTGCGCGCTCTTCGCGCGCAGAGGCGAGACAGGGGCTTGCGCGTCAGCGCTCAGTCTGAAACGCCCCCCGACCCGCGCGACGGCGCCGACCTTTCCGCCCGGTCAACGCCCGCGCCAACCCCCCGCGCCCAAACCTTTGAGTCCACAGCCCCGCCAAAATCGGTCCAGGGTGGATACTTCCCCTTCCTGCCGCCGCCTGATACCCAAGCGACGACAGTGAAGGACCGCCCACCCGTGCCCATGTCCGAGAACCTCCGCGGCATCCTTCTGATGTGCGCTGCGATGGCTGCCTTCACGATCAACGACACCTTCATGAAGTCGGTCACCCAGTCCCTGCCGCTCTACCAGGCTATCGCCCTGCGCGGCCTGATCGCCGTCGTCGGCCTTCTGATCCTCTGCCTCGCCACCAATGCCTTCCGCTTCCGCCCGAACGGCCGCGACGGCTGGTTGATCCTGCTCCGCTCGCTGGCCGACGTGGCCGCCACGATCCTCTTTCTCGAAGCTCTTCTCAGGATGCCGCTGGCCAACCTTTCCGCCATCCTGCAGGCCCTGCCCCTCCTCATCACCCTCGCGGCGGCGCTGGTCTATGGTGACAAGATCGGCTGGCGGCGCATGACCGCGATCCTGGTCGGCTTGATCGGCGTCCTCATCATCATCCGCCCGGGGACCGAGGGCTTCGACCGTTGGGCGCTGCTCGGGCTTGCCTCGGTCGTCTGTGTCGTGGTGCGCGACCTGGCGGTCCGCCCCTTGCAGGGCCAGGTGCCCTCGACCCTCGTTGCCCTCGGGGCCGCCGTCGCCGTGACGCTGATGGGCTGGATCGGCGTCCACTTCCAGGGCTGGCACACCCCCACCGACTGGGAGCTTTCCCGGGTCCTTGGCGCGGGCCTCTTCCTCATCGTCGGCTACCTCACCTCGGTCGCCGCCATGCGCCACGGCGACATCGGCCTGGTCGCGCCGTTCCGCTATACCTCGCTCCTTTGGGCCATCGTCCTCGGCCTTGTCGTCTTCGGCGACCTGCCGGATCTCTGGACCCTGATCGGGGCTGCAATCGTGGTGGCCGCAGGCATCTTCACCCTCTGGCGCGAGCGGCGGCTTCGCCTCCGGAAGGCCTGATCCCAGAGCCGGGGCGCCATGTTGACACCCCCTGCGATTCCCCATATACGCCCGCCAACCCGAACCCCCGCCCGACCCTTAAGTCGCGACCGGGACAAGGGCTCAGAGCGCTTGATGTGGTCATGATCCGGGCCGAAAATGCCCCGATCCTCTGGAATTCCACCGCGGCATCGCCGGAAACGGCGGTGGTTGCGGTGTTCGTGTTTTGCGATTCGCGCAACGCACGGTCGAGAAGCGGCGCCCCCGGCGGCAAAGGGGGGCGAGTATCGAAACGAGGAACGTGAATGCCGACGATTCAACAGCTGATCCGGAAGCCCCGGGAAGCAGTGGTCCGGAAGTCCAAGTCGCAGCACCTGGAATCCTGCCCGCAAAAACGTGGGGTCTGCACCCGCGTCTACACCACCACCCCGAAGAAGCCGAACTCGGCCATGCGGAAGGTCGCCAAGGTGCGCCTGACCAACGGCTTCGAGGTCATTTCCTACATCCCCGGCGAAAAGCACAACCTTCAGGAACACTCTGTCGTCCTGATCCGTGGCGGCCGGGTCAAGGACCTTCCGGGTGTGCGCTACCACATCCTCCGTGGCGTTCTGGACACCCAGGGCGTGAAAGAGCGTCGTCAGCGTCGTTCGAAATACGGCGCCAAGCGTCCGAAGTGAGGAGATAACAGATGTCCCGTCGTCACGCCGCCGAAAAGCGCGAAATCCTGCCCGATGCCAAGTTCGGCGATCGGGTT
>PNNE01000186.1 GCA_013824055.1 Rhodobacter sp.
GCGGGCCAAGCGGGCAGAGGGTGATGGTGCCGGGGGCGTGGGCGCGCAGGGTGTCGATCAGGTAGTCGACGGCATGGGTTGGTTGCAGGGGATGCGCGGGCTCGGGCAGCGGGATGCCGTCGAGGCCGGTCTTGCCGTGGACGTATTCGGCGGTGACGAGCTTGCGCTTCAAGGGCTTGTCGCAGCCGGCATAGACCGGGGTCTGGTGGCCGGAGAGGTCCACGATCTGGCGGGCGTTGCGCTGGGTCAGGGGCAGGGGCACGTTCCCCGCGACGGCGGTCAGGGCAAGGACGTCAAGCTCTGGGCTGGCCAGTGCAAGCAGGATCGCGACGGCGTCGTCCTGGCCTGGGTCGGTGTCGATGATGATCTTGCGGGACATGGGCGGGCTCCTTTGGCGGCGGAGTTAGCGCCATCGGGAAAATTTTGTCCAGACGGTCAGGAAAATCGGGCGTGCAATATGGGACGGGAGGAGTAGGGTTTTCGCGGTCGGGACGGAGGTGGCTGGCGATGGACATTCTGGTCGGGACGACAAAGGGGCTGTTCGTGCTGGACGGCGGGGCCCGGGTGACGGGGCCGTTCTGCGAGGGCTGGCCGATCAACCACGCCGTCGGGCGCGGGGGCGATATCCTTGCGGCCGGGGGCAGCGGCTGGCACGGGGCGGGCGTCTGGCGGCGGGTCGGAGGCGAGTGGGCGCTGTCGCAGGGGCCGTTCGAGGGGGCAGAGCAGCTGTGGTCGCTTTGCCATGACCGGGAGCGGCTGCTGGCAGGCTCGAAGCCGGCGTATCTGTTCGAGAGCATCGACGGGGGCGCGACGTGGCGGCGGCTTGATGCGCTGACCGATCAGCCGGGGGCGGACCAGTGGGAGCCGGGGGCGGCGGGGCTGACTCTGCACACGATCCTGGCGGACCAGAAGGGTGGGATCTGGGTCGGGATCTCGGCGGCGGGGGTGTTCGAGTCGCGCGATGGGGGCATGTCCTGGGCGATGCGGAACCGGCGGGGGAACCGGCCGGGGCCGGCGGGGGCTTTGGAGCGGCACTGGGACGGGGCAGAGTTCCGCAAGGAGGACGAGATCTTCTCCTGCGTGCACAACCTGGCCTTCGGCGCGGCAGAGGGGCTGATCTACATGCAGAACCACCAGGGGGTCTACCGAAGCCGCGATGGCGGGCAGGTCTGGGAGGAGGTGACGGCGGGCTTGCCCTCGACCTTCGGCTTTCCGGTGGCGGCGCATCCGGCAAAGCCGGGGACGTTCTGGGTGTTCCCATTGAACGGGGATTCGCTGGGAAGGTACCCGGTGGATGCAAGGCCGCTGGTCTGGAAGACCGAGGACGGGGGCGAGACCTGGGCGGGGAAGGGGGCCGGGCTGCCGGAGCGGGACTGCTTCTTCACGGTGCTGCGGCAGGGGATGGCCTCCTGCGAGGGGGGCGTGGCCTTCGGGACGAACTCGGGGTCGGTCTTCCTCAGCCGGGACGAGGGCGAGACCTGGGAGGAAGTCGCGCGCCATCTGCCGACGGTCCTGTCGGTGGAGTTCATGGGGTAGGGGTCCAGGGTGGGCGGGAAATCGTGCCATCCGAACCCTCAGGCTGGTCGCGGAGGCTCGGAAGGGGGAAAGCCTGGCCCCCCGGCCTTTACCCGAGGTGCAAGGCCAGGGGCACCTGTCGTTCGGTGGCAGCAGGATGTGCGCGGGCCGGTCCCCTGCCGTCACGTTCCGGCGAGGCCTTGACCGGGCCACATTCCGCGCGAAGGATGCGGAAATTTCTGGGGAAATCATCTTGCGCGTCCTTGTCCTTGTCCTTGTCCTTGTCCTTGTCCTGCTTTTCCTGGTTCAGAACGCTCCGGCACGGGCCTACACGGCAGAGCAATTGCGCGACGAGTTTGACGCCCGATTGCTGACCGACCAGGAAAAGCGGCTGCTGCAGGCCGGATTGGCCTTTGCCAACGTCTACAACGGCCTGATCGACGGTGCCTGGGGCAGCGGCAGCCAGCGGGCGCTGGAACGCTTTACCGCTGAAAACGGCGGGTCGGCGGGTTTTGTCACCAATGCCGATGCGGTCTTTGCCGCGATGCAGGCCTTTTCGGCAATCAACACCGAAGGATGGGAGCGGCAATACATCTCGGCGCTTGACCTGTCGTTTCTGGTTCCCACCGCGGCGCTGGTCGATGGCGCTCCGTCCGAGACCTTCGTGAACATGAACGTCTCGGGGCGGTCCATCGGCTATTCGATGACGATCGACACTGGCGCGGCTGCGGAACGCTATCATGCCTATACCGCTCGTCAGGCGGTCGGCGAGGCCTACACCGTCCGGCGCCCCAGGCTTTGGATCACGTCGGCGCGGACGGCGGAGGGGGTCACGCTCTACACGCGGTCCGACCTGCGTGCCGCGGGCTGGTCGACGCTGATGATCTCGGGCACGGATCGCGACGCCGGGGCCCTTGCGGCGATCACCGGCAGCATCGCGCCCGGCTATGCCCCGGCCATCGGGATTTCGCCGGGGCGGCTGGCCGAGGGCGTCGAGGTTCTCGCCCGGATCGTCGCAGAGGAGGGCGCGCCTGACACTCGTCCGGTCCCGGCGCCGGGGGCCAGTGCTGCCAGGGCCGATCCTGCGCCCGCGCCCGCGGTGTCGGGATCGGGAACCGGGTTCATCGTCACCGAGGCGGGCCATCTGCTGACGAACCAGCACGTGATTTCGGGTTGCGCAAGTCTGACCGTGGACGGGCACCCCGGCACCGTCCTGGCCGAGGATGCAGTCTTTGACCTGGCGCTCTTGCTGGTGGATGCGCTTTCGGGCGCGGCGCCTGCGCCCTTTGCCGACAGTCCGGCTCGGCTGAATTCCGATGTGACTGTCGTGGGCTATCCGTTGTCGGGGCTTCTTGGCGGGCTGAACGTCACGCGGGGCGCTGTGACAAGCACCAAGGGCATCGGCGGCGACGGGATCAACATGCAGATCTCTGCCCCGGTCCAGCCCGGCAATTCCGGTGGGCCGGTCCTGAACGGGTCCGGTCAGGTCGTCGGCGTCGTCGTGGCGCGTCTTTCCGACAGCTATGCGGTGAAGAGCTACGGCACGGTACCCCAGAACGTGAACTTTGCGATCCGAGGCGAGATCGCAAAGCTGTTCCTGGCCCAGAACGGGGTCGAGCCGACGGTGACCGCGGCGGAGGGGCCGCTTGCACCGGAAACCCTGGCGGAAGTCGCACAAGGCTATACCAAGCTGATCACCTGCAACTGAAAAGGGCGCGCCTGAAGCGCGCCCTTCCGGGTCGGTGGCCTGCCCTGATCAGCCGTCGAAA
>PNNE01000437.1 GCA_013824055.1 Rhodobacter sp.
TTCCCGGCACGCTGACCGTGCTGGGCCTGTCCTTCGGGGCCTGCGTGATCGCCCTGGCCGGGCTTCCGCCGCTCTCGGGCTTCATTGGCAAGATCGGCATTCTTCAGGGGCTGTTGGCCGGGGGCGCGGCCACGCCTGCCCTGTCCTGGGCCTTCGTCGCGATCTTGATCCTGTCGGGCTTTGCAACGCTGGTCGGGCTGGTGCGCGTGGGCATCCAGACCTTCTGGGCCACCGAGGGTGAACCGCCCCGCGTCCTTGCGCTGGAGATCGCGCCTGTCGTCGCGCTGATCGGCCTGCTGGTCTTGCTGACGTTCAAGGCCGAAGTGACGATGGGCTACATGCGCGACACTGCCGATGCTGTGCTGCAGCCAAAGGTCTATGCCGAAGGCGTGCTGGGCGCCCCCCGCGCGGCGGAAGGGGAGGACAGCGAATGACGCGCATCCTTCCCCATCCGCTGCTGACGGCGGGTCTGGTCCTGATGTGGCTGATGCTGACCCGGTTTTCCCTGGGGCACTTTGTTCTGGGATCGGTCATCGCGGTTCTGGCCGGGCTTGCGCTGGCAAAGATCGAGCCCGAGGCACCGCGCATCCGGTCATGGCCTGCGCTGTTGCGGCTGGTCGGTATCGTGTCGGTCGATATCGTCCGGTCGAACTGGGCAGTGGCGCGGCTGATGCTGACCAATGGCCGCCACGGCGCGCGCACCTCGGCCTTCGTGGTGATCCCGCTCCGCCTGCGCGATCCGGTGCCGCTCGCCCTGCTTGCGGTCATTCTGACGGCCACGCCGGGAACCGCATGGCTGGAACATGACCGCGAAGCCGGGACGCTGCTCCTCCACGTCTTCGACATGATCGACGAGGACGAATGGCGCGTCCTGATCCGCGATCGGTATGAGGCCCTGCTGATGGAGGCTTTCGCATGACCACTGTCCTGTGGCTCGCCCTGACATGGGCCCAGATCGCCCTTGGCCTTGCCGCCTGTCTGGCAGGATACAGGATCGCCGTCGGTCCGCGCGCGCAGGACCGGGTGCTTGGCCTTGATGCGCTCTACATCGCGACGATGCTGCTGTTCATCGTCACCGGTATGCGTTTGGGCACGCCCTTCCTGTTCGAGGCCGCGCTGGTGATCGCTGTCGGCGGCTTTGTCGGCACAGTGTCGCTGGCCAAATTCCTTTTGCGCGGCGAGGTGATCGAATGACCGCGCTCGATAGCCTTCCGCCCTGGCTGATGGCGCTGGTGGCCTTCTTCCTTGTGCTGGGCAGTACGCTGACCCTGCTTGGTGCCTTTGGTCTTTTTCACCTGAAAAGCTTCTACGACCGGATCCATGCCCCAACCCTTGGAACAAGCTGGGGCACGGCGGGTATTCTTTTGGCCTCACTTTTGGCATGGTCCTGGGTGCAGGACCGGGTCTTCGTCCACGAACTGGTCATTGGGATCTGTGTCATGGTGACGACCCCGGTCACGCTGATGTTCCTTGGACGTGCCGCCTTGCACAGGGATCGGGCGGCGGGCACTGGGGCGGTGCCTGGCTCAGGCACCGCCCCAGTGCAGGAGCCCTCGGCATCAGTTTCCGACTAAAGCCGATCACGTTGGGCGGAGGCCTTCCAGCGTGAGGCCACGCAACTTTTCGATCCAGCGGTCGAGGGGTCATTCCCGCCGAGGGTGATCGGCGGGACGTGGTGCCTGGGCGACTAGCGGGGCGCGGCGCGGGTATCCGCCGAGGCTTCGTCGGGGGACGACGGGAATAGGGTCCGGGCTGGCATCGACGCTGTCGATGCGGTCCGACATCACGCGAGGGTTCGCGTCAGAGGGGCCCGGGCCGCGTTGACAAGGTTGTGATCGGTTGGTGGGCTTTCAACCCCCTGCCTAGGAAATCCCTCGGCAAGAGGAAGGCCCCGGCCCGAAAGCGCCGGGGCCTCCAGTCAGGCATCAATATTGGCAAACTCGTGATCTGCGCCGCGCGTGGTCTTTTCGGACCTGTCGATGCCAAGAAACAGCACGATGTTCTTGGCGACATAGAGCGTGGACCAAGTCCCGAGGATCACCCCGAGTACCATCGCGAAAACAAAGCCGCGGATGACGTCGCCGCCGAAGACCAACAGCACGATCAGCGCGATCAGCGTGGTCGAGGCGGTCATCAGCGTGCGGCTGAGGGTTTCGTTGGCCGAGAGGTTCATCAGGTCGCGCAACGGCATGGCCTTGAACTTCGCAAGGTTCTCGCGAAGCCGGTCGAAGATGACCACAGTGTCATTCACCGAGTATCCGAGGATGGTCAGCAGCGCGGCCACGATCGTCAGATCGAACTTCAACCCCAAGGCCGCGAAGATGCCGACCGTCACGATGACGTCATGGACGAGCGCCGCAACGGTCCCCACTGCGAACTGCCACTCGAACCGCAGCCAGACATAGACCAGAATGCCCGCTGCCCCCGCGCCGACGGCGGCAAGCGCCAGCCAGATCAGCTCGGCCGACACCTTCGGTCCAACTGACTCCACGGCTGTGAAGGCAACCGATGGATCGACGGCCTGGATTGCAGCCTCGACCTGTTCGACAACCGCGGGTGACAAGGCCTCTGCGCCTTGCTGGGCCTCAATGCGAATGGTCACGACATGCTGATCGGCCCGGAAGGCGGGGTCGAACACCTCGGTGATGGACACATCTCCCAAGGCCAGACTGGACAGGGCCGCGCGATAACTGCCGACATCGACAGCCTCGGTGGTCTCGGCCCGGATCGTGGTGCCACCCTTGAAATCGATCCCGAAGTTCAGGCCAAGCGTCGCAACCAAAAGGAGGGACGCTATGACTGCCACCACCGAGGCACCGAAGGTCAGCCATTGCACGCGGAAGAAGTCGATCGTCGTCTTGTCGGGAGCCAGCTTGATGAAACCCTTTAGCGTGATCGTCGTGGGCTTCTTCCACCGCATCCAGGTCTCGATGATGAGCCGCGTCACGTAGACGGCTGTGAACATCGAAGTCAGGATGCCGAGGCCAAGGGTAATGGCGAAGCCGCGCACCGGCCCCGAACCGACACCGAACATGATCAGCGCGGTCAGCAGGCCGGTGATGTTGCTGTCCATGATCGCCGACAGCGCCTTGTCGAAGCCGATCTCGATGGCACGGCCCGCGGGTCGGCCCTGCCGCAATTCCTCGCGGATGCGCTCGAAGATCAGGACGTTCGCATCGACCGCCATGCCCATCGTCAGCACGATGCCGGCGATGCCGGGTAGGGTGAGCGTTGCCCCCATGACAGAAAGCGCCGCCAGCAG
>PNNE01000244.1 GCA_013824055.1 Rhodobacter sp.
GTCCCAGGCGATGCCGCCCGCGACCGAGATGGCCTCGTCAATCGGGCGGGGGCCTTGCAGCGGGATCTGCAGATGCTTGAGGTGGGCGAAGGGTTCGGCGCGGGCGAACTCCATCACCAGGGCGATCTGCGTGCGGTCGAGGCCAAGTTTTCGCAGGCGGTTCGCGGTGCTTTCGCCGGCTTTCATCCGCGACAGGCGACGGGTGATCTCGTCCTGTCCCAGATCGGGCAAGAGATCGACGGCAAGCGTATCTGCATCGCGTAGATACTTGTATATACTGTAGATACCGCCGCCTTCGATGCCCTTGGCCGAGATGACGAACTCTCCACGCTCTCGACTTGGCCCCGCCAACAGGGCTATGCCTTTGACAGGGCTGCCAAAATGCTGCGCCATATGCGGCGACCAGGCGACGCGGAAGCCCATGTTGGCGGGTTGCCAGTCGGTGATCTGCACGCCCTTCGCGCGCAACCACGGCACCCAGGCGCCGTCCGATCCAAGACGTTGCCAGCTTGCGCCGCCAAGGGCCAGGACGGTGACTTTGGGGGTCAGGCAGTGCGGGCCGCCGGGTGTGTCGAAAGCGAAGGCGTCGCCAGTGAACCCGGTCCAGCGCCAGCGGGTGCGGATTTCGACACCTTGGGCCGTCAGGCGTCCAAGCCAGGCGCGCAGAAGCGGCGAGGCCTTCATCGCCACGGGGAAGACACGGCCGGATGAGCCTGTATAGACGTCCTGACCCAGCGCGCGGCACCAGTCCTGAACCTGTTCGGGGCCGAAACCGGCAAGGATCGGGCGCAGGTGGGGGGAGTCGTAGCGGGTGACGAAGACCTCCCACGGCTCGTCCTTGGTGACGTTCAACCCGGACTTCCCCGCCATCAGGAACTTGCGCGCGACGGTGGGTTTCGCTTCGCACACAAGGGTTTGCACGCCTGCCTTCGCCAGCTCTTCGGCGGCCATCAGCCCGGCGGGACCGGCGCCGATGACAAGAGCCTCAGGCTGCGGGAACATTGCGCAGTTCGACGACGCGGTGGGGATAGGGCATTTCGATCCCGGCCTCTTTCAGCGCATTCCAGATCGCGAAGAGGACCGGCGAGCCGTACTTGTTCTTGCCGTCGTCGATGCCTGCGACCCAGTATTCCACGGCGAAATCGACGCTGCTTTCGCCAAAGCCCCGCAGCTCGCAATCCGGGCCGTCGGGGGAGTGCAGCACGAAGGGAAGCTTCGCCACCGCGCGCTCGATCAGATCGGGCACGATGTTTATGTCGGTCTCGTAAGCCACGGAAAACCGGGCCTCATAGCGGTTGGCGCTGCCCTGGTCGGAGTAGTTCACGACGCGGGACGTGATGAAGTGTTCGTTCGGGACGACGATCCACTTGCCGTCGAAGGTCTCCAGCACGCAGGCGCGGGCGGTCATCTTGACGATGGTGCCCCTCTCGCCACCGTCGAGTTCCACGTAGTCGCCGACGGTGGTCTGCCCCTCCAGCAGAAGGATGATGCCAGAGACGAAGTTGGCGGCGATCTGTTGCAGGCCAAGGCCGATCCCGACACCCAGCGCCCCGCCAAGGACGGCGACGGCAGTGAGGTCGATGCCCATGATCGACATCAAGAGCAGGAAGGCCGCGCCGAAGATGACGACCTCGGAAGCCTTGATCGCCAGTTCGCGGGTGGCGGGGCGAAGGTCGGGCTGGGCCTTGATGTAGCCGGCTGACTGCCGGTTCGACCAGCCCCCAAGCCAGAACAGCAGCGCCCCGGCGATCAACCCGCGGATCAGGGCCAGGACGGTGAACTGGATGTTGCCAAGATTGACCTGCGCGGCCTCAAGCCGGGTCGTGACCTCGTCCAGCACGCCCAGCGCATGCAGCGCCATGACTGGAAGAAGGACATAGCGGCCCATCAGTTTCAGGAAGCCGGGCGGCAGGACCTTGCGGACCAGTTCCAGCGCCGCAAGGAAAAGGAAGACGCGCTTGCCGAAGGCGATCACGTCGCCCGAGCCGAATGTGGCGCGGGTCAGGCCCTCGCCCACGGCGGTAAGCGCATAGGCCAGCAACGGCAGCAGCAGCGGCAGGAATTGCAGGGCAAAGCGGCGGAGGCGGGCGATGACATGCGCCGCCTCGGGCCTGGGGGTCAGGGTCCTTTCGATGGCGGGCGAGAAGCGACGGGCGAGCAGGCGCGCGACAATGTAGGCAAGGATCAGCAGGGCGAACTGCGACAGCGCGGCGGGCGAGGAGAGCCAGCCCAAAGCGGTGTCGGCCGCCAGTTGCAGCCAGACGTGCAGCCGGTCCACGGCTTACCTCCGGTTATGGGCGATGCGCCCGATGGTGTTCAGCAGGATCTGCGCGGCAAGGATCGTGGTGGTGCCGGAGTGGTCGTAGTCGGGGGCGACCTCGACCAGGTCGATGCCGATGACGTTGCCCTGTTTCGTCAGGCCGTCGATCAGCTCCAGCACCTCGTAATACAGGAACCCGCCATGCGAGGGGGTGCCGGTGCCGGGGGCGATCGAGGGGTCGAAGCCGTCGATGTCGATGGTCAGGTAGTAGTCGACGCCGCGCGGGATGCGGGCGAGGGTCGCCTGGATCCCCAGCTTGCGGATCTGGCGGACCGACAGGATGTCGTCGCCCATCGCGCGGGCGGCCTCATACCCGTCCCTGGCGGTGGAACTGACATTGCGGATGCCAAGCGCGGTGATGCCTTTGACGTGGTCCTGTTCGGCGGCCCGTCGCATCGGGTTGCCGTGGCCGTGGCGAACCCCATGCCGCACGTCGACGAAATCGAGGTGGGCGTCGATCTGGACGATATGCAGCGGGCGGCCCGCAAAGGCGCGGATGCAGGGGATGTTGATCGAGTGGTCGCCACCCAGCACCACCGGAACAGCCCCGGAGGCCAGGATGGCGCGGACGCCGGTTTCGATGTTGGCGTGGCTGGTCTCGGTGTCGGTGTGGACGATGTCGGCGTCGCCGATGTCCAGGATGCGGACGCCCTCCAGATAGGTCACGTCGTCTTCGTGGTCATAGGCCCCGGCGTGGCCGAAGGAAAACAGGGTCGATGCCTCGCGGATGCCGCGAGGGCCAAAGCGCGCGCCGGCGCGGAACTGGGTGCCAAAGTCGAAGGGGCGCCAAGGATGGCGAAATCGGCGTCGATCGCGGACCAGTCGGGCTGGTAGGGGTTCTTGCCGAAGGTGGCGATGCCCACGAAGGGCAGGTTCAGGCGGCCCCTGTCATAGGCGTTGGTCATGGCACCTCTCCCCTTGTC
>PNNE01000158.1 GCA_013824055.1 Rhodobacter sp.
GACCGGCATTTCGGCGGCGGACCGGGCGCGGACGGTATCGGTGGCGATCGACCCGACCAAGGGTGCTGCCGACATCGCGACACCGGGGCACATCTTTCCGTTGAAGGCGCGGGATGGCGGCGTCCTGGTCCGCGCGGGCCATACCGAGGCCGCGGTGGACGTCAGCCGCCTGGCCGGGCTGAACCCCTCGGGCGTGATCTGCGAGATCATGAACGACGACGGCACGATGGCCCGGCTGCCCGACCTGATCTCCTTTGCGCAGAAGCACGGGCTGAAGATCGGCACGATCAGCGACCTGATCGCCTATCGCCGCCGCCACGACAACCTGATCACCGAAAAGGCGGTCAAGGCGGTGCACTCCGCGCATGGCGGCGACTGGCTGATGCGGGTCTTTGCCGACGAGACGCACGGTGACGAGCATGTCGTCCTGTCGAAGGGCGATCTGGCGGCCCCCGGTCCGGTGCTGGTGCGGGTCCATGCGCTGAACCCGCTGGAGGATGTGCTGGGCATCGGCGGCGGCGGCGAGTTGCCGCTTGCGATGCGGCTTATCGCGGCCGAGGGGCGCGGGGTTGTGGTGCTGCTGCGCGACACGACGATGAAGATGGTCGCTCCGGGGGAACATTCGCCGCAGACGCTGCGCCAGTATGGTCTCGGGGCGCAGATCCTGTCGACGCTGGGCCTGTCGGCGATCACCCTGGTGACGAATTCCGCCGCTCCGCGCTTCGTTGGTCTGGACGCCTATGGCCTGACCATCGCGGGCACCCGCGCGATCAAGGAGTAGGTCATGGCCACCGCCGAGACGCATTACACCCTGCCCCTGCCCAGCTTCGACAAGCCGGTCAAGCTGCTGATTGTCGTGGCACCCTACTACAAGGACATCGCCGACAACCTGGTCGCGGGCGCCCGCGCCGTGGGCGATGCCTGCGGGGCCGAAGTGGACCTGGTCGAGGTGCCGGGCGCGCTGGAGATCCCCTCGGCCATCGCGATGGCGCAACGGCTGGCAGAGTATGACTGCTTCGTCGCCCTGGGCTGCGTGATCCGGGGCGAGACGACGCATTACGACACGGTCTGCAACGACAGCTCCCGCGCGATCAGCCTGCTGGGCCTGCAGGGCGTCTGCATCGGCAACGGCATCCTGACGGTTGAAAACCGCGCCCAGGCCGAGGTCCGGGCCGACCCGGCGGGCCAGAACAAGGGCGGCGGTGCCGCAGCGGCGGCCTTGCATCTGGTCGCCTTGTCGCGCAAATGGGCCGGCAAGACCAAGGGGATCGGTTTCCGGGCATGACCGCCAGACGTGACGAAAAGCGCCAGATGAAATCCGCCAGCCGGCTTTACGCCGTGCAGGCGCTCTTTCAGATGGAAAGCTCGGGCCAGACGGTGGAAGCCGTGACGCGCGAGTTCGAGACGCACCGCTTTGGTGCGACCTATGACGAGGGCGCGTTTGCCGAGGGCGACGTCGACCATTTCCGCGCCGTGGTGGCGGCGGCGGTGAACTGGCAGGCGAAGATCGACCAGCTGACCGACCGCGCCCTGGTTGCGGCCTGGCCGATCGACCGGATCGACCCGGTGCTGCGCGCCCTCTTCCGCGCGGCGGGGGCCGAGCTGGTGGACATGGTCACGCCGCCCAAAGTGGCGATCACCGAATATGTCGACGTGGCCAAGGCCTTCTTCCCCGAAGGCAAGGAGCCCAGGTTCGTCAACGCCGTTCTTGACCACATGGCGCGCGAGGCCAAGCCCGAGGCCTTCTGACGCGTCAAAGGGATGTCTGACCCAATGACGGAGCCCCTCTCATGCGCCTGCTTCCCCTTGTTGCGGCCCTTGTTGCGGCCCTTGCCATGACCGCCTGCACCACCGCCCGGGCCCAGGACCCGTCCGAAGTCCCGGCCGGGGTCGAATGGCAGCTTCTGGCCATCGACGGCCAGATCGTCGACATCCCCGCGACACTGACTGTCGACAGCCTGGGCAACCTTGCAGGCAAGGCCCCCTGCAACCGCTACGGCGGGCAGAACCGGGCGACCCTGCCGGACCTGAAGCTTGGTGGCCTTGCGGCAACGCGGATGGCCTGCGACCGGCTGGCCGACGAACAGACCTACTTCGACGCGCTTGCGACGATGACGCGGCTGGAACGCGGCGATGACCGGACACTGGTCCTGACCGGACCGGATGGCCGCAGCATGGAATTCGCGGCGGAACGGATCAGCAGCCTCACCCGCTGCACGACCTGCGCGCCGAAAGATTAGGCTCTTGCAATAATGGGCTGGACGGAACCCGAACGGTGCCACATATCGGCGGCGCCGCCCCCAGTTCCCGAGGTCCCATGTTGTCCCGCGCCGCCATTGCCGATTTCCTCGACCGCCCGGCGGTCGCGCGCTTCATCATCGCCGTGATCCTGATCAATGCCGTCACCCTGGGGCTGGAGACCTTCCCCGAGGTGATGGCGCGCGCCGGCGGCCTGATCCTGACCATCGACCGGATCTGCCTGTCGATCTTCGTGGTCGAACTTGTGCTGCGGCTTTATGCGCTTGGGCTGCGCTTCTTCCGCTCGGGCTGGAACGTCTTCGACTTCGTCATCATCGGGATCTCGCTTCTGCCGGCCACGGGCGGCTTCTCGGTCCTGCGCGCGATGCGCATCCTGCGGGTGCTGCGGGTGATCTCGGCGGTGCCCAGCCTGCGCCGCGTGGTCGACGGCCTGGGCCGCGCGCTGCCGGGGATGGGGTCGGTCTTTCTGCTGATCATGATCATCTATTACATCGCCGCCGTGATGGCGACGAAGCTCTTCGGCGCCAGCTTCCCCGAGTGGTTCGGCAGTCTTGGCGCCAGCGCCTATTCGCTTTTCCAGGTCATGACGCTGGAAAGCTGGTCGATGGGCATCGTGCGCCCGGTGATGGAGGTCTACCCCTATGCCTGGGCCTTCTTCCTGCCCTTCATCCTGATGACCACCTTCGCGGTGATGAACCTGATCGTCGGTCTGATCGTCAGTTCGATGCAGGAAGCGGCAAACGAGGCCGAGCAGGAGCGTGGCCAGGCCTTCGAGGCGAAGGTGATCGAGCGGTTGACCGCGATCGAAAAGAAGCTGGACGCGCGAGGCTGACGCCGGAAGGGTGGGCGTCCCCTAACGGTTCGCCTCGAACAGCGCGACGGCGCGGTGGAAGAATCGGGTCCGGGCCGCGGGGACCTCCATCATGATCTCGTGCTCGGCCCCCGGGTAAAGGTCCAGCTGGCCGGTCGACCAGCCCGCCAT
>PNNE01000024.1 GCA_013824055.1 Rhodobacter sp.
AGGGGGTGTCCGCAGTGATGGAGGCGGCGCGGCTGATCCAATGGGTCAACGACCGCAACGACGAGATCCAGGCCCGGCCGCGGGGGGCGACAGGCGGCCGGTTCCATCCGCCCTTCACGACGTTGCATGTCGGGCGCATCCAGGGCGGGACGGCGGACAACATCACGGCGGCGGACTGCCGGTTCGCGGTCGAGATGCGGTGTGTGCCGGATGACGATCCCGAGGCCCACGCGGGGGCCTTCCGCGAGGCCGCGATGGCGCTGGACCGGGCGCTGAAGGCGCGGCGGCCCGAAGCGGGGGTGCGGCTGGAGAAGTTCTTCGATGTCTCACCCTTGCGCCCCGAGGTCGACGGCCCGGCCGAGGCCCTGGCGCGGGCGCTGACGGGCGACAATGCGACAGGCGTGGTCTCTTACGGCACCGAGGCCGGGCAGTTCCAGGACGCAGGCTATTCGGCGGTGGTGATCGGCCCTGGCGACATCGCCCAGGCGCATCAGGCGGATGAGTATCTGGAGGTCAGCGAGTTCGAGGCCGGGCAGCGGTTCATGCAGCGGCTTCTGGAGCGTCTGGGATGAGCTTTCCGATTTCGGAGGCCTCGCCGGTCCGCTTTGCTGCTGCGCTGCCGACGCGGGCTGACGTCCTGGTCATCGGCGGCGGTGTCATCGGGGTGATGACAGCCTGGTTCCTGCGCAAAGCGGGCCTCTCCGTGGTCCTGTGCGAAAAGGGCCGGATCGCGGGCGAGCAGTCGGGGCGAAACTGGGGCTGGGTGCGCCAGCAGGGCAGGGACCCCGACGAGCTGCCGATCATGGTGGAAAGCCTGTCGATCTGGAAGCAGCTGGCGTTGCAGATGGGCGAGGCGCTGGGGTTCAGGCAGACCGGCGTGCTGTATCTGGCCAAGACGGACCGCGAGATCGAGGGGTTCGAGGCCTGGACCGAACACGCGCGCGCCCATCGGCTGGACACGCGGCTGCTGACCGCCGGTGCGACGCTGGCGCTGCTGAAAGGCGCGGTTGCGCCCTGGAAGGGCGGGCTTGTCACGCCGTCCGATGCAAGGGCCGAGCCCTGGGTCGCGGTCCCGGCGCTGGCGGCAGTGGCCAGGGCGAGGGGCGTGGTGATCCGCGAGGCCTGCGCGGTGCGCGGGCTGGACCTGGCGGCAGGCCGGGTGGCAGGGGTGGTGACAGAGGCCGGGCGGGTTGCCTGTGACCATGTGGTCGTCGCGGCAGGGGCCTGGTCGCGGCTGTTCCTTGGACCGCTTGGCATCAGCATTCCGCAGCTTTCGGTGCTGGCCTCGGTCGCGGCGACCGAACCGATGCCCGAGATTTTCCCCGGCAACGCGGCGGATGATGACTTTGCCTTCCGGCGTCGGGCGGACGGGGGCTATTCCATCGCGCCCGGCGCACGGCATGACTTCTTCATCGGGCGGGATGCCTTTGCCAGTCTAGGGGTTTATCTGCCTGTCCTGAAAAAGGATTACCGGTCCACCAGCTTTCGCCCCGCAGCGCCGCAGGGCTTCCCGGACGCCTGGGGCACGCCACGGCGCTGGTCGCTTGACGGGACCAGCCCCTTCGAGCGGCAGCGCATCCTGAACCCCGCGCCGAACCTGGGCACACTGGCCGGGGTGCAGGACAGTTTTGCCAGGGCCTTCCCCGCGCTGGGGCGCCCGAAGCTGAAGGCGGCCTGGGCAGGGATGATCGACAGCCTGCCCGACGTGGTGCCCATCCTGGACCACGCGCCGATCCTGGGCCTGACCATTGCCACCGGCATGAGCGGGCATGGCTTCGGCATCGGGCCGGGCATGGGGCGTGTGGTGGCCGATCTGGTGATGGGGCGGCCGACCGGGCACGATCTGAGCCGCTTTCGCCTGTCGCGGTTCAGCGACGGCAGCACGATCCGGCCAGGGCCAAGCCTTTAGGCGACGCTGGCCGGATAGCCCGCCTGGTCCAGCGCCTGGATCAGCTTTGCCACCGGGGCAGGGCCGCTCACCTTGACCTGGCGGGTGGTCAGGTCGACAGTGACCGTGCCGCTTTCGGGGACAGTGCCCAGGGCGGCTTCGACGGCTGCCCTGCAATGGTTGCAGGACATGTCGGGAATGGAAAGTGTGGTCATGGTGGGTCCTCTCTGCCTGCGATTGGTCCAGAGCGGGCCCGCCGCGTCAAGAGGGTGCAGCGGCAACGGGGCATCCCTGCCATTCTGCCGCAAAAAACGTCGAATCGAGTTTCCAAAACGCTTTAAATCACTTAGAAAGACATATTGTTTGCGGTAACAGGGGCGATCCGACCCACTGTGCCCGAAAGCCCGCTTGACCGCCGCCCCAAGGCGCTTAGGCTTTCTCAGGAGTAGACCTTGCTGGACAAACCCGTGACCGACCTGAGTGTGACCCCGAATATCCTGCAGGCAAGCATCCTGCGCCATCTGACATTCACCGTGGGCAAGGACGCGCCGCACGCCAGCGCGCATGACTGGCGCATGGCGCTGAGCCACGCGATCCGCGACCAGATTGTCGAGCCCTGGTTCGCCTCGACCCGCCGCACCTGGGCCGAGGACCGCAAGCGCGTCTACTACCTGTCGATGGAGTTCCTGATCGGGCGCATCCTGGAGGATGCGATGATCAACCTGGGGCTTTACGAGATGGCCGCCGACGCGATGGCGCATTTCGGGCAGGACATCCGGGTGGTGATCGACGACGAGCCGGACGCGGCGCTGGGGAACGGCGGCCTGGGGCGGCTGGCGGCCTGCTTCATGGAATCGATGGCGACGCTGGGCTGCCCGGCCTATGGCTATGGCATCCGCTACGAGCATGGGCTGTTCCGCCAGCACTTCGATCACGGCCGCCAGATCGAGACGCCAGAGAACTGGCTGGCCCAGGCGCATCCCTGGGAATTCGCCCGGCCCGAAAGCCGCTATACCATCGGCTTCAAGGGCCATGTCGAAAGCCGGGATGGTCGTGACACCTGGTATCCGCAGGAAACCGTGACGGCCGAGGCCTTTGACACTCCGGTCGTCGGCTGGCAGGGCAAGTGGGCGAACACGCTGCGGCTTTGGGGCGCGAAGGGGACGACGAACTTTGACCTCGACCGCTTCAATCGAGGCGACTACACGGCGGCGGCGGAACCCGAGACGCTGGCGCGGACGCTGAGCCGGGTGCTTTATCCCGACGACACCACCTACCAGGGCAAGGAGCTGCGCCTGAAGCAGGAGTTCTTCCT
>PNNE01000219.1 GCA_013824055.1 Rhodobacter sp.
CCGGTCGGCCTTGCGCTTGACCAGCATGGTCCGCAGGTCGTGCATCGCCAGCAGCAGCGTATCCGTCACCGCCTCCAGTTGCGCATCCGTGGCCCGCGACTGCGCCCATTGCGTCGTCAGGTTCAGGTGATCCACCGTGCGCAGGATGTCGTCCACCTCGCGCGCCTGAAGCTGCGCCTGACGCGCCGCCAGCCAGTCCTCGATGGCGGCCCGGTCGGCCTTGGACAGTTCCATCTCGCCATGCGGCTTGATGTTGCCGTTCTTGACGTTGACCGCGGCGATTTCGACCATCTCGATCCGGCGCTGGCGGTTCTCGGTCCCGATGCGGAACACGGCCGCACCGTTTTCGCGCACCCGGAAGTAATAGTCGGGAAGGTCTGCGCCCATCGCCCTGCCTGATCCAATCCTGCCGGGCCGCAGCGGCCCGTCCTGCCATTCCTTCCCGAGTGCTGCGGCTTCGTCAACCCGGAAGCAGCCCCCGGTCAGACAAGCGAGGCGCAGAAGCGCTGGATGCGGGTGCAAGCCTCGTGCAGGACGTCGTCGCTGGTGGCATAGCTGACCCGGAAGTTCGGCGACACCCCGAAGGCCGCGCCGAACACCACGGCCACGCCGGTCTCTTCCAGCAGGGCAGTCGCAAAGACCTCGTCGTTCAGGATCATCGTGCCTGCGGGCGTGGCCTTGCCGATGCAGCCGGAAATGTCCGGGTAGACGTAGAACGCGCCTTCCGGCTTTGGACAGCGGATGCCCTTGGCCTGGTTCAGCATCCCCACCACCAGATCGCGGCGGCCCTGGAAGACGCGGCGCCAGTCGGCGAGAAACTCCTGCGGGCCGGACAAGGCCTCAAGCGCGGCATACTGGCTGACCGAGCAGGGGTTCGAGGTGCTCTGGCTCTGGATCGTGCCCATCGCCTTGATCAGGGCCACCGGCCCGCCGGCATAGCCGATCCGCCAGCCGGTCATCGCATAGGCCTTGGAAACGCCGTTGCAGGTCAGCGTGCGGTCGTAAAGCCCTGGCTCGATCTCGGCCGGGGTGCAGAATTCGAAATCGTCGAAGACCAGGTGTTCGTACATGTCGTCCGACATGACCCAGACATGGCGGTGCCGCATCAAGACATCGCACAGCGCCTTCAGCTCGGCGCGCGTGTAGCCCGCGCCCGTCGGATTGGACGGCGAGTTGAAGATGAACCACTTGGTCTTCGGCGTGATCGCGGCCTCCAGCTGCTCGGGCGTCAGCTTGAAGGCGGTCTCGATCCCGGCGACCACCGGGACGGGCGTGCCCCCGGCCAGCAGAACCATGTCGGGGTAGCTGACCCAGTAGGGCGCGGGGATGATCACCTCGTCGCCGGGGTTCAGCGTGGCCACCAGCGCGTTGTACAGGACCTGCTTGCCCCCGGTCCCGACGCTGATCTGGCCTGGCGTGTAGGTCAGGCCGTTTTCGCGCAGGAACTTGGAACAGATCGCCGCCTTCAGCTCTGGGATCCCGTCCACCGCCGTATAGCGCGTCTTGCCGTTGTCGATGGCGCGCTTGGCGGCGTCGCGGATGTTTTCCGGCGTGTCGAAATCCGGCTCGCCCGCGCCAAGGCCGATGACATCCTTGCCCTCGGACTTCAGCGCTTGCGCCTTGGTCGTCACCGCAATTGTGGGCGAGGGCTTCACCCGCGCCAGGGTGTCGGAAAGGAAGGCCATCTTTGCACCTTTCGGGTGGGTGGAGTTTCCGTCCGACCTGTCTTAGGGTCCGCCCCGATGTGGTTCAAGCGGGAACGGTGAGGAAATGGGCGAGACGGCTGAAGCGCGCCTGAAGCGGATGGCGATGCGGTCCTGGCGGCGCGGCACCAAGGAGATGGACCTGGTGCTGGGTCCCTTTGCCGATGCGCATCTGGCCGCGCTGTCCGAGGCCGAGTTGCAGACCTATGACGCTTTGCTGGAAGAGAACGACCAGGACCTGATGGCCTGGATTCTTGGCCAGTCGGCTGCCCCGGCAGCGCTTGTGCCGTTGCTGGCGCGGATCACCGCCTTCGCCGAAACCCGCCTGAAGCCAAGAAATTAGTCGAAGTTCTTCGCAAGTTTACGGAATGTTTGCGGTTTGTGCCGATTCTACCCCCGTCCGAACGGTGGAGAAACGGTATGACAATGTATGCCCCGCTGCTGGATGGGTCGCAAAAAGCGTTCCTGTCCTGCTACCTTGACAACCTTGCTCTGGTCGAGCGGCTTCATCGCCTGCTTCTGGACGTGATCAAGGATGAATTCGAACGGCTGAACATCCTGGAAATCAACTCGGTCCAGGCGCTCTTGCTGTTCAACATCGGCGAGAACGAGGTCACGGCGGGTGAGCTGAAGTCGCGCGGCTACTACCAGGGGTCGAACGTCAGCTACAACCTGAAAAAGCTGGTCGACCTGGGCTACATGCACCACCAGAGGAGCGAGATTGACCGCCGCTCGGTTCGGGTTCGCCTGACCGAGAAGGGGCGCCATGTCCGCGGCCTGATCGCCGAACTTTTCGCCCGCCATTCCGACGGGATCGAAAAGCGCGGTCTGATCGACGCCTCCGGCATGGACGAGATCAACATGGCGCTGAAACGGATGGAGCGGTTCTGGACCGAACAGATCCGCTACATCTATTAGGTCGGGCTTGCTTGCCCTGGGGCGGGCCCAGGGCGACCAAATGTCGAGAAATCGGGAAAGCCCGCGACCAAGTCGTTGAATTCAAGGGTGTCCTGCGGCGTGTTCGCCGTGGACAGATCTCAGTTCATCTTTCGGGCGGGCAGGAAGGGCAGGGGGGCGACCGGCAGACCCTCCTCGATCATCGCGCGGGCCTCGTCGGGTTTTGCCTCGCCGTGGATCGCCCGCTCCGGCGCGTCGCCGGCATGGATCTTCCGGGCCTCGGCGGCGAAGTTCATGCCGACGTATTCCGAGTTCTCCTCGATCTGCTTTCTCAGCTCGGCCAGCTTTTCTTCCAGTTCCGAGCCCGGCGCCGACAAGTCCGGCTTCGCCGCTGCAGCCCTGCGGGCCGGACGGACGGCGGGGGCCATCAGGTCCTTCTCGACCTCGGTCGATCCACAGACCGGGCAGGCCACCTGCCCAGCCGTCTGCTGCGCCTGGAAACCCTCGGCGTTCTTGAACCAGCTGTCGAAGCCATGCCCGGCCCCGCATTTCAGGTTGTAGCGGATCATATCCTGCAGTCCCGTCCCGGACCC
>PNNE01000156.1 GCA_013824055.1 Rhodobacter sp.
GCCGGCGACGTCCTGCAGCGCGTCGGGATGGGTGGGCCAGCGCTCGCGCGGGACAGAGGCCCACCAGCCCCCCAGCGGCGCGACCGAGGAAACCGCCCCGGCCAGGCTGAACTCGGCGACCCAGTTCGGTCGTGTCGCCAGCCAGAAGTGCCCCTTGGCGCGGATCACGCCGGGCAGATCGCCGTTCAGGACGGCGTGAATGCGGGTGGGGTGAAAGGGCTGCCTTGCCCGGTAGACGAAGGAGGTGATGCCGTATTCCTCGGTCTCGGGCGTGTGGTGGGCAAAGCCGTACAGTTCCTTGGCCCAGAGCGGGTGTTCGGCGGCGCGGTCAAAGTCGAACAGGCCGGTGTCGAAAATGGCGTCCGGGGCGACGCGGGAGTGGTCGGTCTCGATCAGCCGGGCGTCGGGGTTCAGGGCCCTGATGATCTTGCGGGCGGCATCGGCGCGGTCCGGCCCTGCATCGCGGACCTTGTTCAGGATCACCACATCGGCAAATTCGATCTGGTCGGTCAGAAGATTGACCAGCGTGCGGGTGTCGCCATCCCCCAGGCTTTCGCCCCGGTCGGCCAGGAAGTCGTGGCTGGCAAAGTTGCCAAGCAGGTTGATGGCATCGACCACCGTGACCATCGTGTCCAGCCGCGCGACGTCCGACAGGCTTGCCCCGGCCTCATCCCGGAAGTCGAAGGTCGCCGCCACCGGCATGGGTTCGGCGATGCCGGTGCTTTCGATCAAGAGGTAGTCGAAGCGCCCCTCTGCCGCCAGTCGCCGCACCTCGGACAAGAGATCATCGCGCAGCGTGCAGCAGATGCAGCCATTGGTCATCTCGACCAGCTTTTCCTCGGCGCGGGACAGCTCGGTGCCTTCGCGGATCAGGTCGGCGTCGATGTTCACCTCGGACATGTCGTTGACGATCACCGCGACGCGGCGGCCGTCGCGGTTGTTCAGGACATGGTTCAGCAAGGTGGTCTTTCCGGCGCCAAGAAAGCCGGACAGGACGGTGACGGGCAGTCGGGTGTCAGGCAGTCGGGTGTCGGGCATCGGAACCTCCAGGTTGGCGGAGGTTCTAGAATGTTATATCATAACGTTCAAGCGGTCAGGTGCCTTCCGACTTCGGCAACAGCAGGACCGGCGCGCCGATGTCGACCAGATCGTAAAGCTCGATGATGTGCTGGTTCACCAGCCGCACACAGCCGTTCGACACGGCCGAGCCGATCGTCCAGGGCTCGGGCGTGCCGTGGATGCGCAGGAAGGTGTCGTTGCCCAGATCGTCGAACAGGTAAAGCGCCCGTGCGCCCAAGGGGTTCTTCGGCCCGCCGGGCATCCCGTCCGCCCATTTCGCATATTGCTCCGGGTCGCGGGCGATCATGTCGCGGGTGGGGGTCCAGCTGGGCCATTCCTTCTTGGCGCCAAGGGTGAAAGCCCCGGATTCGTACAGGTTTCCACGCCCGATGCCGACCGAATACTGCATGCCGCGCCGTTCGGTCAGGGCGTGGTACAGCGCAAAGTAATCCGGATCGACGATCAGCGCGCCGGGGGTTTGCGGCTCGGAGAACCTGACAGGGCGCGGCAGGAACTCCTCCGGCACGACCCAATCCTCGGCCGATTGCTCGACATGGGCAAAGGCGCGCAAGGGCAGGGCTGTGGCAAGGCCGGCTGCGAAGAAGTGTCGGCGGGTGAATGTCATGCTCTGGTCCTCGTTTCGGCTGAACCTTGCGTGAACCCGGGGGCAGGCGCACCACAAGAAGCCGTGAAGCACGACATAAAAAAGCCCCGCGGTTTCCCGCGGGGCCGGAACAGTCACGCCGGACGAGAGGGTCAGCCCTCGGCGGCTTCTTCCTTCTTCTCGGCGATTTCCTCGCCGGTTTCCTGGTCGACCATCTTCATGCCAAGGCGCACCTTGCCACGGTCGTCAAAGCCCAAGAGCTTGACCTTGACCTCCTGGCCTTCCTTCAGCAGCTCGTTCGGGTGATTCAGCCGCTTGTTGGCGATCTGGCTGACGTGCACCAGACCGTCGCGCTTGCCGAAGAAGTTCACGAAGGCGCCGAAGTCGACCAGCTTGACCACCTTGCCGGTGTAGATCTTGCCGTCTTCCGGTTCCGCCACGATCGACCAGATCATGTCGTAGGCGCGTTTGATGGCCTTCTGGTCGTTCGAGGCGATCTTGATCATGCCGTCGTCGTTGATGTCGACCTTGGCACCCGAAACCTCGACGATCTCGCGGATGACCTTGCCGCCCGAGCCGATCACTTCGCGGATCTTGTCGGTCGGGATCTGCATAGTCTCGATCTTCGGGGCATATTCGCTGAACGCCTGGGCCGAGGTCAGCGCCTTGGCCATTTCGCCCAGGATGTGCAGACGGCCGTCCTTGGCTTGCGCCAGGGCCTGTTTCATGATGTCCGGCGTGATCCCGGCAATCTTGATGTCCATCTGCAGCGAGGTGATGCCCTTCTCGGTCCCGGCGACCTTGAAGTCCATGTCGCCAAGGTGATCCTCGTCGCCCAGGATGTCGGTCAGGACCGCCCAGTCACCGTCCTCTTCCAGCACCAGGCCCATCGCGACGCCAGCCACGGGGGCCTTCAGCGGCACGCCCGCATCCATCATCGACAGCGACCCGCCGCAGACCGAAGCCATGGACGAGGAGCCGTTCGATTCGGTGATCTCCGAGACGACGCGGATGGTGTAGGGGAAGTCGGTGGGCGCGGGCAGAACCGCCTGCAACGCCCGCCAGGCCAGCTTGCCGTGGCCGATCTCGCGGCGGCCGGGGCTGCCGACACGGCCAACCTCGCCGACCGAATAGGGCGGGAAGTTGTAGTGCAGCAGGAAGTTCGACCGGTAGTTGCCGTTCAGCGCGTCGATGATCTGCTCATCCTCGCCGGTTCCCAGCGTGGTGACGACCAGGCCCTGGGTTTCACCCCGGGTGAACAGCGCCGAGCCGTGCGCGCGCGGCAGGATGCCGGTTTCGCAGGTGATGGGCCGGACGGTCCTGGTGTCGCGGCCGTCGATGCGCTTGCCGTTCTTGACCACGTCGCCGCGCAGAACCGCCGATTCCAGCTGCTTGATCGCCGGGTAGAGGTTCGGATTGGCCTGGTCCTCGTCGCTCATCTTCGCCTTGATCGCGGCGACGGCGGCTTCGATTGCCG
>PNNE01000116.1 GCA_013824055.1 Rhodobacter sp.
TCCTTCGCCCGGCCCAGGATCGACAGGTAGCCCTGCGCATCGACCGCCCCCATGTCGCCGGTGATAAACCAGCCGTCGCGGAACTCTTCTGCGGTCTTTTCGGGCAGCCGCCAGTAGCCCTGAAAGACGTTCGGGCCGCGCACCTCGATCGACCCGGCCTCGCCCCGGGGCAACACCTCGCCGTCCGGGCCGGTGATCCGCACCTCGACCCCTGGCAGGGGCATCCCCACCGTGCCGGCGCGCCTTTCCCCCTCATACGGGTTCGAGGTGATCATGTTGGTCTCGGTCATCCCGTAGCGTTCCAGGATCGCGTGGCCGGTGCGTGCCCGCCATTCGGCATGGGTCGCGGGCGACAGCGGGGCCGAGCCGGAGATGAAAAGCCGCAGATGCGCGGTGGCGTCGCGCGTCAGGCCAGGGTCGGCCAGAAGCCGGGTGTAGAACGTCGGCACGCCCATCATCACCGTCGCCTGCGCAAGCGCGGCCAGCACGGCGGCGGGCTGGAAGGCGGGTTGGAAGATCATCGATGCGCCGGAATAAAGCACGCAGTTCGTCGCCACGAACAGCCCGTGGGTGTGAAAGACCGGCAGCGCGTGCAGCAGGACGTCGCTTTCGGCAAAGCGCCAAAGCCCGACCAGCGCCTCGGCGTTCGAGGCAAGGTTCAGCCGGGTCAGCATCACCCCCTTCGACCGCCCCGTGGTCCCCGAGGTATAAAGGATCGCCGCCAGATCATCCGGCCCGTGCGCGGGATCGGCATGGTCGGCCCCCTGCCCCTGTGCCTGCGCCAAGAGCGCGGGCAGGTCCATCACCCGCGCGCCAAGGGCCTGCAACCCGCCGACTCGTCCGGGGTCGGTCACGGCCAGCGCGGGCTCGGCATCACGCAGGAAATGCTCGGTCTCGGCCACGGTATAGCCGGGGTTGACCGGCAGGAAGACCACTCCCACCCGCAGGCAGGCCAGGTACAGCGCCAGCACCGCCTCGCATTTCTCGACCTGAAGCAGCAGCCGGTCGCCTTTCGTCAGGCCCAACGCGGTCAAGGTGTTCGCCAGCCGCCCGGTCTGAGCCAGCAGCTCGCCATAAGTCGGGCCGCCGACCAGCCAGACCCGGCGTGGATCGGCAGCCATCTGCTTCAGCCTTGCGATGACGTCGGTGCTCATGCCGCCCTCCCTGCCTTGCGGCATTTACCCAAGGGCCGGGGCGGGGCGCAACCGGATCAGGCCCGGATCACCCTGGGAGGCGTCACCGCGATGCGGAACTCGGCTTCGACCGCGTCAGAGCCGTGCAGTCGGCCCAGCTTGACCAGCTCGAACCGGACGCGCGCGACCTCGCGGTAATAGGACAGGAAGGCCGCGTTCAACGCCGCCCCCGACACCGCCCCCAGGATCGGCACCGCCTGGGCGGCCAGCTTCTGGCCCAGCACCGCCGCCAGCTTCGGCGCGATGCTGATGATCAGGCTTTGCATCGCCGACCCCGACAGCGCCAGTCGCGAGGCGATGAACGAGGTGTTCACCCCGTCATCCTGCGCCAGGGGACTTCCCGCGGCAAAGACCTGCAGACATTCGGCGCGCACCCAGTCCTCGTCGGGGTCAAGGCCCGCCTCGCGGGCCACGCTGCGGATCGTGTGGAGAAACAGCGTCACCGTCACCGGCAACTCGGCCAGCGAGGTTGCCAGGCCCCCTGCCCCGCCCGCCGCACCTGCCGCCATTGCCACGACCATCGGCGTGCGCTGCCCCAGGTCCGGCCCGCGCGAGGCCAGTCCATAGGACGTCTCCAGCGCCTGGGCGGTCAGTCGCTCGATCTGACTGCGGACCCCATCGGGCAAGGTCGAAAGCTGGTTCTCCAGGCTGCCGCCAAGCCGGCTGATGAGGCGGATCACCGGGCCATTTGCGCGCTTGTAGCGGCGGGCAAGATCGGCGACCTGGGCGGACAGGTCGGGGGAACTGGGCAGCGTCTGGTCCATCCGGTTGATATGGGGCCGCTTGTCCCTTGCGCAATGGGAAAGCGGGGCAATCAGACGGCGGGGGGAAGGCGGGCGGGAAGGCGGGCGGCAAGGCGGGCGGCAAGGCGGGGCGGGGCGGCTCAGGTCGCCTTGCTGACCATGCCTGTCACCCCGTTCCAGGCCCCGGCCTTCAGCTCCAGCCCCAGAATGCGGTCGGGGTTGGTCGGCGGCGGCATCTCGACCCCCTCCAGCTTCTTGAACCCGAAGCGGCTGTAATAGGGCGCGTCGCCGACCAGCATCACCCGCTCCCACCCCAGGCGGCGGGCTTCGGCCAGGCTTTCGTTGATCAGCAGTCCGCCCAGACCTTCGCCCTGCCGGGTCGGGTGGACCGCGATCGGGCCAAGCAGCAGGACGTCATGTTCGCCGATCAGTGCCGGCCAGTAGCGGATGACGGCGGCCAGGGCGCCACTGTCATCGCGCAGCGTCAGGCACAGCGGGGCAACCGTCGGGACACCATCGCGGACCCGGTAGGACGACAGTGCCGTCCGGCCTGGCGCGAAACACAGATCATAGAGGGCTTCGACTTCCCACCAGTCGTCTTCTGTCTCTTCCTCAAGCCGGTACACGCCGCTGATTTCCCACCCTTGGCTTGCGATCCGAATCCACTGGAACCGCGCCGTAACATGGCGCAGTGTCACGATCAATTTGTGAAGCAGGGTCCGCCATGTTCTACCGTCCTGCCGAGGGTCACGGGCTGCCGCACAGTCCGTTCTCGGCCATCGTCTCGCCCAGGCCCATCGGCTGGATCTCCACTCGTGCCGCGACCGGCGACAACCTGGCCCCCTATTCCTTCTTCAACGCCGTGGGCTACACCCCGCCGCAGGTGATGTTCGCGGGCGACTGCCGCGACAGCATGGTCAACGCGATGGAGACCGGCGTCTTCGCCGTGAACATCGTGGCTGAGGCGGCGCTGGAGGCGATGAACGCCACTTCGGCCCGCTTCCCGCGCGGGACCGATGAATTCCTGGCGGCCGGGGTGGCCAAGGCCGAATGCATCGCCATCGACTGCCCGCGCGTGGCCGATGCGCCCGCGACGCTGGAATGCCGGGTGGTCAGGCTGGTGGACCTGATCGGCCCCGAGAAACTGCTGCTGGGCGAGGTGGTGGGCATCCACATCCGCGACGATTG